>NZ_JAYRVJ010000249.1:0-16215 GCF_041918635.1 Promineifilum sp. (SeqCode) | reverse complement strand
TCAATTGTCTGATAGCGGCAAAAGTGCTATGGTTCCAATACATCGGCCGGATGGGACAACAACTTCGTTTCCACCCTACTAAGCAGAAACATCTACCGGCACTACGCGACTGTGCAATACGGCTACTCCTTACTCCACTACATCAGCCGTTTCCCAATACACTACCGACTGTAAGCCCTGGGTGTTTTTTACTCCCTCATCATAAGCATAGGAGGAAGCAAAGCGTTTGTCAACCAAAGCCATTTACATTGCGTTAATACTCTATAGTAGCTTTCCCACTTACAAACCGTCTTACGAAGCACAAAAAGGCCGGATTCTCGTGAATCCGGCCAAGTATCTGTTGCCAGAGGTAATGCAGCTAATTGTCGCGGGCGTCAATTTCGGAAAGCTTCGACCGGCTCCAACCGGGCAGCACGCAGTGCGGGGTAGGTTCCCGATAGAAGGCCGATGGTGCCACCAACCACAGGGGCCAGGAAGGGTACGGACGGGTCGAGCACTGGCGTCCAGACCTGATAGGCAGATACACCTACTACGATCAGCAGCCCCAGACTGGCCCCCAGCACGCCTCCAATAATCCCCATCGAAGCGCTCTCCAGCAGGAACTGCGCCGCGATGTGGCCCCGGTTGGCGCCAATGGCCCGGCGCAGCCCTATCTCCCCCGTCCGTTCCATCACCGAGACGAGCGTGATGTTGCCGATACCAATGGCCCCCACGATGAGCGACAGCCCACCAAGCAGCAGGAACATGACGTTGAGGTCATTCTGCACGGCATCGCGCACCCGCCGCGGCTCCGGGGGTAACTGGATGCGCAGCGTGTTCGGGTTGTCGGGCCGCAAGGCCAGTGGCGTTTGCTGGGCGATCAGCGACGCCGCGCCCAACTCAGTCTCGACCATGACCGCGCCAGGGCCGGCCAGCCCAAAGTCGCGGCGGGCCACGCCTTCCGGGATGATGACCGAGCCTAGCAAATCCGGTTGCCGGCCCACGTCGCTGAGCACCCCGATGACGAGGTACAGGTGGTCGCCGATGGCGATGGCCGGCAACTGCGACAAGTCCACGATCTTGAGCCGCTGCGCCGCCGTCGGGCCGAGCACGGCCACGCGATCCAGCCGCTCCGAGTGGCCGATATCGGGAAAGCGCCCGGCGGCCAGCGTCGCCCGCACCGCCTCAAACAAGCCGGGCGAGGCTGCCTTGACCGCCAGATTGAACGCCGTTTGGCCTTGCGGATCGCGCACCGCCGACGCGCTGACCAGACTGTCGCCGACGTTCACCTCACTGAGTGTGCCAGCGGCAGCCACGCCGTTCAGGCGCATGAGCCGGTCGGCCGCGTCCCATGGGATGGTCTTCGGATCGATACCGCCGGAGCCGGTGCGGGGAGTGATGATCATCTCCGTCGCCACCAGCTCATCAAACTCGCTGACGATACGGTTGTTGGCCGTGCGCGACAGACCCACCGTCGCCACCAGCGCCGTCAGCCCGATGACAATCCCCAGGATGGTCAGCGCCATGCGCGCCGGCCGGGCGAACATGCCGGCGATGGCTTCCTCGAACAGATCGCGCAAGCTCATGCCGGAACGGGGAGGCCGGACAGGGGTATGGGCCGAGGGGCCAGACGCCGGGGACGAGCGATGATCCTCTGGCGTCTGGCCCCCCGTCACAGATTCGTCTCGTCCCACCCCCTGTCCCATGGCTTCCAGCTCTTGCGCCTCTGTCAGCTTGCGCGCCGCGGTGATGTCAGTCAATTGCCCATCGATGATGTGCACCCGCCGGCCGGCCCGGTTGGCGACGTTCTCATCGTGCGTCACGACGACCAGCGTTAACCCCTGGCGGTTCAATTCCTCGAACAGGTCGAGCAGGCTGGCCGCCGTCTTGGAATCCAGGTTGCCGGTCGGCTCATCGCACAGCAGTAAACTGGGCGAGCCGACCAGGGCGCGGGCCACAGCCACCCGTTGCCTCTCGCCCCCGGAGAGTTTGGTCGGCAGATAATCGACGCGATGGCTCAGCCCGACCCGCTCCAGGGCGGCCAGAGCGCGCTCCCGCCGGCCGCGGTGCGACTGGCGGCGATAGACCTCGGCCAGCATGACGTTTTCCAGGACGCTGCGATGGGGCAGCAGATGGAACGACTGGAAGACGAAGCCGATGCGCCGGCTGCGCAACCCGGCCCGCTGGCGGTCATTGAGTTTGGCCGTATTCAGGCCCTCAAAGAGATAGGTTCCGCTGGTGGGCCGGTCCAGGCAGCCGAGAATGTGCAGCAAGGTGGACTTGCCCGCGCCAGAGGGGCCGGTGATAGCCAGCCACTCGCCGGGGGCGACGCAAAGGTCTACGTCGACCAGGGCGTGGACGGCCGGCTCGGTGCCGTACTGGCGGCCAACGTTGTTGAGTTCGAGGACGTATGGCGAGGTCATTGCTGCTCAAACCCAATAACAACCAGTTGCCCAGTCGTCAGTTCACCCTCGACGGGCGTGACGGCGACAAAACCATCGGCTGACAGGCCCGGCTCGACCGTCAGATACTCCAGTTCGCCATCGCGGTCTACTTGCAGCCGGGAGCTGCCGTCGGCTGAGAGCGAGAGGGCGCTGATGGGCACGACCAGAACGGCGTCGCTCGTGGATTGCACAGGGATAGTCAGGCGCAAGGAAAAGCCCTCCAGCGAGGTCGTCGTCTCGTCCACCAGCGTCTCGAAGTAGATGTGGAAGCCGTCGACGCCGTTGGTGCCCGGGTTCTCGGCCACCTGAGAGACGACGCCGGTCGCCTTGATGCCCAAGTCCGGCTCGTCGATGGCGACGGCCATGCCCGGCTGAACCAGCTTGGCCTCGTCTAGCGGAAGGGATGAGTCAATCGCCAGCTGGTTATTGGTCACCTTCAGTACCGGGCCGCCGATGGTGTCGCCAATAGCCATCTCGAGTTGTTCGACGCGCACGGGCAGGGCCGGAAGGAAGATAAACTCGTCAATGGGAACCTTCACCCCCGCGTCGCGGCGGGCGATGACCAGGTCGGCGGTGATCTGCTCGACCCGTTCGGCGGCCGCCTCGGCCTCGCGCTCGGCGGCCAGACGGGCCTCCTGGGCGGCGCGAATGGCGGCCTGGCCGGTAGTGGTGGCGGAGGTTTCGGCGACTTTGGCGGCCTCCAGGTTCTTGTCGGCGACGGCGCGATCCTGATCGGGGGCCCAGTCGCTCCAAAGCAGGTCACGGGTCACCTGGAGCGCTTTGACGTTGGCGGCGGCGGCGCTGACGTTGGCGTTCATCTCGGCCACCGCGGCGCCGACGGCCGCGGCAGCGGTCGTGATGGACTCTTGGGCGGCCAGATGGGCGTTCTCAGCCGCGGCCAGTTCGCCCTCCAGGGCGCGGATGTTGGCCAATTGATCGGCGGTCGCGCCAAAGGGCTGCCACCCTTCGGCGTTATACCATT
The DNA here is from genome assembly GCF_041918635.1 of Promineifilum sp. (SeqCode). NCBI lineage: Bacteria > Bacillati > Chloroflexota > Ardenticatenia > Promineifilales (SeqCode) > Promineifilaceae (SeqCode) > Promineifilum (SeqCode) > Promineifilum sp. (SeqCode). Next base: position 12,810 of record NZ_JAYRVJ010000249.1, on the reverse strand, counting down.
CGCTGACAGCCTCACTGGTGCGTTCGTCATATGTCCCATCGGCGCGGCCGGGGTTGAAGCCCAGTCGCACCAGGGCCCTTTCCAGCTGGCGCACATCGGGGCCGATAGCGCCGGGCACGAGGTCGCGGTAGGCGGGCGTCTCGCCCACCAGGACGAACAGCGGCCGGCCGGAAGTGGTGAGCAGCACGTCCCCTTCCTTGACCTGCGTATTGCGGGCGGGCAGCGTGGTGATCCGCCCCAGGTCGGGCTTCAGGGCCGATGGGATGAGCGCGACGGTCTGTGGCAGGCCGTAGCGCGCCGTGCCGCGGGTGATGACGTCGGCGGAGAGTACGCGCTCCTCGACCGGCACGAGAATGGGCGACGGCGACGGCGGCGCGGTGCGCGCGGCTACCTCGGCCGGCGACTGGATGGCGGAGCCGGCAAACCAGCTGCCCGTGCCGGCCACGACCATGACCGCCAACACCAGGAGCAGGGATAGGGTGCGTTTTCTAGCCATGTTTATCTCACTCAGCGGTAGGGACGGGTTTCAAACCCGCCCGTACGTGGGCAGTGAATGAACCCCATTACTGCACAGGGGCCGCATAAAGCTCTCGTAGAATCTGCTCCTCAACCGGGGTGAGAAACTCCTCTTCACAGTCGAAGGCGACCGAGGCAATTGCCCGCTCTTCACCCTGGAGTTCAGTTAAGGCGGCGAACGCATCAGGCGACAGAGCCTCGGGGGCCAAGCCCTCGGTAATGGCATCGAGGCGACTGTGTAGATCGGCTTCCACCTGATCGGGGTGGCTGTAGTCGAAACCGGCCTCACGAATGCAATCGGCATACTCACCCAAGGCAGTGACCATGCGCGGGTCCTGCTCGACGAGGCTATCCAGCGGATTGATATAGGTCACGTTCATCTGATCGGGGGTGAAGACCTCCGTGATGGCTTCGCGCGTGCAGCCGCCGGTGCGCGAGAAATCCTCGCCCTCCAGCGTAACGGCGAAGGTGGCGTCGGGGTGCTCGCCAAAGAGGGCGCGATTGTAAGCGACTTGATCGGTGGGAGAGAGGTTATTGAAGATCTCGATGTTCTGCCTACCCAGTCCCAGGGCAGCCGGCGTGATGGCGTCAGCTAACTGGGGGGCGAGATTGGTGTAAAGCGTGGAGATGCCAAAGCCATACTGGCTGATAAATTCTTCCTCGCTCAGTCCAGGCAACGACTTGTCGGCCAACATACCCGCGCGCACGGTCTCAAAGTCGGCGGCGACGTACTCAAAACCGGCGGCGCTCATACAATCGGCGATCAGACCTTCGACGGTTTCGATGTTGGAGACCAGTTGCTCCATGGTCAGGCCAAACTCCTCGGTGCCGGGCAGCGCCTCTTCTGAGGAGGTCGAGGTTGTCGGGGCCGCGTCCTCCTGAGGCAATGCGGCTTGTTCCGCTGCGCCGCCGCAAGCGGAAAGTATTAGAACCATGAGCAAGCCGAAGACGAGAAGACTACGGTTAAGGTGAAGGCCTGTTGCGGGACGGCGATGAATCGCCAGACTACGAGCGATGATTCGTGTTGCCAACGGCAGGACAGTTCTCATGGTTACTTTTCTCTCCCTTCATTGAAAAGGCATTCGCAGATTTCACAGGCTAAGCAGATTGCCGAAGACAGCGATGGAGTCGAAACTCCGAGACCTGCGTCGTCCGCGAATGTTCTGTTGATAAACCAACAGCAGTGTAGGTAACAAACGTGAAAAGATTATGAAACCATACAGGGCAATCCTGGGTATGATCACGCTCAGGAATTGCCCTGTTAGATAAACAACTGAGGAACCCACATTACCTTCGGCTGCCTGATCTAGTTATTCGATGTGCTCATTGGCGTGGTTCGGCCGTAGATGTCTGGACTGAACTCGTTGGCCTCTTTTTCCAGTTGCAGGGCGGCCTCGCGAATCTGCGCCATAGCCTCAGGATCGAGCTGAATGATATCGACCAGTTCCAGTTCCTCCTGGCTCTCATCGGACCCCTTCCATCCGACTCGAACGTTGCCCACTCCGGGCGCGTAGTATTTCAACTGGAACATACCCGGCTCTTGCAAAGTGAACTCTTCAACGATCAGCACGTCCTTATAGCAATCCGTGAAGACGCACGTCTCCTGCCCCATCTCCGCCACCTGACCACGATCCATGAAGTCGACCGACGGACTCCACCCCTGGGAGAAGCTGGGCGAACCCACCTCCGGCTTGGCGGTCATTATGATCCCCGCTTGCGCGTCGGCGAAGCCATGAATCCAGGTAGGGGCCGTCACGAAGTTGCCATCTTCATACTCCGCCGGGTGCTCGCCCAGATACCAGACGTTGCCGTCATTGTCCTGGGCATAGAAGGAGATTTCCTTCTCGACCAGTTCACCATCACTATAGTCAAGAATCCAGGCGACTACCGTATCCACGCCGGCAATCTCTTTGATCAGATCGGTAACAGTGAATTCCAGCCGGAATGGGATGGTTTCGCCATCTTCAGTAACCGTTCCCATGTAGATAAACTGCGTCCCTGGCTTTAGAGGTAACCACTTGTTGTCAATCCGGGTCGGGTTATCGAAGCGGGCGCTGCTTATATCCTCAAACTCCGCTGCGGGGGTCTGCTCAGCCACGCCCCCCTCAGAAAGGGTTATCTCTGACGTAGTAGGTGCAGTACAGGATGCTAAAATGAAGAGTAGCAATAGGCACGTGGCCGCCAATGACAGAGAGCGATGCCCCAACATGATCAAATCCTCCTTGTCCTAACCTATTTGATCCAACCACAGATAAGCAACCCGTGAGCATAGCCTCCTACGCTCACGGGTTGTCTAGGCAGTAGCGCTAATACTTCAAACCGCAGAACGGTGGTCAGTGGCCGGCGGACAGGAGTCTACTCTAGTCAGTAACCGGTCTTAGCCACCTGCTCCCCACTCAGGCTGGAACCATAACGCCCTGATCGGGGGGCTGCTCTTTGCCCTTGCCGAAACGCAGGTACAGGTTCGGCACGATGAACAGGTTGACCAGGGTCGAAGTGACCAGGCCGCCCAGGATGACGATGGACATCGGATGCTCGATCTCATGGCCGGGGATGTTGCCGGCGACGACCAGCGGCACCAGGGCCAGACCGGCGGTCAGAGCGGTCATCATGATGGGGGCTACGCGCTCGATGGCGCCGCGCCGCACCAGTTCTGGCCCGAAGGCCTCGCCCTCGAACTCCTCCAGGTGCTGGTAGTGGCTGATCAGCATGATGCCGTTCCGAGCGGCCACGCCCAGGATGGTCAGGAACCCAACCAGGGAACCGAGCGATAGCACGCCATCGCTGGCCAAGTAGGCCGCCAACACGCCGCCGACCAGGGCCATCGGCAGGCTGAGGAAGGACATGATCGCCAGCCGCCAGTTGCCCAGCGATACGCGCAGCAGCACCATGATGACCATCACGGCCACCGCGCCGGCGATCAGGATGCGCTGTTGCGCCGCGTCGCGCTCTGCCTGCTCGCCCAGCAGTTCGGCGTGGTAGCCCAGCGGATACTCGATGTCGGCCAGCACGTCCCGGACGTCATCGACCACCGAGCCCAGGTCGCGCCCGCTGACGTTGGCCTCCACGTTGATGCGGCGGGCCAGGCCCTCGTGGTTGATGGCGTTGGGCACGGGCACGATGCTCACGTTGGCTACGTCGGACAGGCGCACTTGCCGGCCGTCGGCCGTGTCGATGAGCAACTGCTCGATGTCGGTGACGCTGCGCCGCGTCTCCGGCGTGCTCCAGACCTGCACGTCATAGGTGCGGTTGACGGTGTGGATGTCGCCCGCCTCCTCACCGGCCATCAGGTAGGCCGCCGCCCGGCGCACGTCGCCCGGCTTCAGCCCATACTGCTCGGCTTTGGCCAGGTCCACCTCCACCTGAATCTGTGGGATGTCCAGCAGAAGCTCGACGTGCGGCTCGACCAACCCATCGACTTGCGAGATCTTCTCCTCGATCTCGGCCGCTTTCTCGCGCAGGACATTCAAGTCGCTGCCGAAGATGCGGATGACGATGGGATGGCTGGAGCCGGTCAGCACTTCGCGGATGCGCTCCTTCAGGTAGGTCTGCACGTCGCGGTAGAGGCCGGGGTAGCCATCGACCATGGACTGGACGGAGGCCAGCGTCTCATCGTAATCGACCGACGGATCGACGCTGATCCAGTTCTCGCCGAAGTAGATGCCGTAGACCTCATCCATGAGCAGGGCCTGCCCGATGTGGGAGCCGCAGTTGCGCACCCCCGGTATCTCGCGCAGTTCCTTACAGGCCTCGGTCGAGATGCGCACCATTTCGGGGTGGGACGTGCCGGGCTTGGTCAGCCAGTGCATCAGGAAGTCGCGTTCCTTGAAGGAAGGCAGCAACTCCTGGCCCAGCAGGGGCCAGATGATGATACCGGCGGCCATCAGCGCGGCCGTGGTCACGTAGGCCAGACGCGGCCGGATCAGCGTGCGCGACAGGAGCGAGTCGTAGCTGCGATGGAGCCAGGGAATGATGGGCGACACGCGATCCTTGACGGGCGCGTTGGACAGCAGGACAAGGATGAGCGCCGGGGTGACGGTCAGCGCCACCAGCGGCGACACCAGCGTGGCGACCACGTAGGCCTGGGCCAGCGGGCGGAAGAACGCGCCGGACAGGCCCTCCAGGAAGAAGACCGGCAGCAAGGCCGTCATCTCGATCAGCGAGGCGTAGACGATGGCGTTGCGGACTTCGACGGAGGCGTCCAGGACGATGGTCTCCGTCGGCATGTTGCTGCCGGCGCGACGGTGCTCGCGCAAGCGTCGCACGATGTTCTCCACGTCGACGATAGCGTCGTCCACCACCGCGCCCAGCGCGATGACCAACCCCGCCAACACCATCACGTTCAGCGTCGTGCCAATCAGCGACAGCACGAGCAGGGTGATGACGACCGTCAGCGGGATGATGGTCGCGCTGATGAGCGCGATGCGCCAGTCCCACAGGAACAGGAGAAGCACCAGAACGACCAGGCCCGCGCCGATGAGCAGGGAGCTGATCAGGTTCTCCAGGGCCAGTTCGATGAACGTCGCCGGGCGGAAGATGGTCGTGTCGATGTCGATGCCCTCCAGACCGGGGCGCATCTCTTCGAACGCCGCTTCCACACCGTTGGTCACCTCCAGGGTATTGGCCCAGGGAAACTTCTCGACGATGAGCAGCAGGCCGGGGCCGTCATTGATGACGGCGTCGCCGATCATCGGCCACGTGCCGTCGGTCATCGTGGCGACGTCGCCCAGGCGCAGCGCCGAGCCGTCGGCCTTCGTCCGGTCATTGATGGGGATGCTCGCCAGGGCTTCGGACGTGACGACCGGCGAGGACAGATGGATGGGCAGCCGTTGGTTGGGCGTCTCCAGGAAGCCGCCGGTGCCGACGATGGAGCCGCCGGAGTACTGCACCATGCCCACGTCCAGCGCGTCCGAGGTGACCTGCACGATCTCGTCTACGGAAACGCCGCGAGCGGCCAGTTCCGACGGATCCACGAGCACTTGCTTCATCTGGATCTGCTCGCCCCAGATGGCGATGTTAGCCACACCGGGCACGCGCAGCAGACGCTCGCGAATCTTCCAATAGGTGATCATGGAGAGTTCCATGACCGAGTACTTGTCGGAGGAGATGCCGACCTTCATAGTGCGGGCGGTGGAGGAGAGGGGCGGCATAATGACCGGCGGCGCGGCCCAGGTGGGCAGGGAGGGGGCCGCCAGCGACAGCCGCTCCTGCACCAACTGGCGCGCGATGACCAGGTCAGTGCCCGTCTCAAAGATCAACACGATCGACGACAACTGCTCGACCGACTTGGAGCGCATGATGTCCAGGCCGGGGATGCCGTTGAGCGCCTCCTCCAGCGGGACGGTCACCAGCGATTCAACCTCGGCCGACGACAAGCCAATGGAGGGCGTCTGGATTTCCACCTTGGGCGGTGCGAACTCCGGAAAGACGTCCACCGGCAGGTTGACGATCTGGCTAATGCCGAAGAGCATGAGGATCGCTGCGGCGAAGATCACCAGGTAGCGAAAGCGCAGGCTCTTGGCGACGATCCACTGCATCAGGTTCATTTGCCTACTCCGGTGTCCGCGCCATAGAGTTCAGCCACGCCGACCGTCACCACCTGCGTGCCCACGGCCGGCCCTTCGGACAGGACGGCGTTGTCGCCGTCGATGTAGGCCACTGTGACCGGTTCGCGGTGGTAGACCAGCGGTTCGGGGTTGACGTAGACCCAGGTTTCGCCGTTCAGGCCGTAGATGACCGAGGAGTAGGGGACGATCTTGGCCTGCGCGCCGCTGCCGGCCATGGAAAGCTTGACGCGCACCTGATCACCCGGAGCGAGGGCCTGGCTGGTGTTGTCCACGTCGTAGTAGAGCGCCTCATCGTCCTCGTCGGCGTCATCGGGGTTGTCATTGATGTCGTCCGCATCCACCACCTCGCCCATCAGGCCGCCCTCGTCATCGTCGTCGTTGTCGTCATCTTCGGCCGACATGACAACCGCCGGCTGGTCGCGGGCGACCTCCTGGATCAGGTTGCTGTTGAGGAGCACGCGCACGCGCACAGTGCCGGGGTTGGCCGCCGCGTCCTGCAGGGCCTCCACCTGGCCGGCCACGGTGCGGGCGCGCATGACCGTCTCCTCGCGCAGCGGGGCGGTTTCAATGCCCAACCGGGCGGCGGCCTGTTCGGTCAAGGTCACGCGGTTCATGTCGGTGCCCTCAATCAGTTCGACCACGGCCGGCTCGATCTTGGCCGCGGCCTCCGGCGATCCGCCACAGCCCGCCAGGGCAAGGCCGGCCAACAGAGTGATCAACAGCGCAATCATCCACCGCATCTTAGGTTTCATGTTCATTCCCCTCTTGTGTTAGGGGCTAGGGGCTAGGGGCTAGGGACTAGGGAAGACCGCGCTTCCCTAGCCCCTGACCCCTGGCCCCTGGCCCCTGATTCTCTAGGCCAGAGCGCCTTCTTCCGGCATGACCGGCGCGGGCGCGGGCGCGGCGCTGATCCCGAAGCGTAGGTAGAGAGCCGGCATGACGAACAGGTTAAGCAGGCTTGAGGTGACAAGTCCACCCAGGATGACGATAGCCATCGGGCGGATGATCTCGCTGCCAGCGATGTTGCCGGCCACGACCACGGGCAGCAGGGCCGCTGCCGTCGCCAGGGCCGTGATGACGATGGGCGCCAGCCGGTCGGCAGCCCCACGCAGCACAAGTTCGCGACCGAACGGCTCGCCTTCGGTCTGTTCGAGATGCTGGTAGCGGGCGATCAGCATGATGCCATTGCGAGTGGCGATACCCAGCAGGGCCAAGAGGCCGAAGAGCGAGCCGAGCGACAGGCCGCCGGTCAGCAGCGCCATCAGCAGGCCGCCCACCAGGGCCACCGGCAAGGTCAGGAAGGCCAGGAGCGCCAGTTGCCAACTGCCGGAAGCCGCCTGCACCAGCAGGATGATACCCAGCGCCGCGGCGACCATGGCCCCGATGAGGCGCTGCCGGGCCACCGTCTGCATGGTGGACGCGCCCAACACCTCGGCGTGATACTCCAGCGGGAAGGAGACGTCGGCCAGGCGGCGCTGGATCTCCGACGACACCGCGCCGACGGAGCGACCGTCGACCGTGGCCGTCACGTCCACGAAGCGCGAAACGGCATCGCGCCGGATGATGATCGGCGACGGCACGATACGCACCTCGGCCAGTTCTTCCAGCGGAACCAGGCCGGTGGGCGTGTCGATCAGCAGCTCTTGCACGCTGGTCAGGTTCTCGCGGATCTCGGGCACGCCCCAGACGACCACGTCGAATACTTTCTGCTCTTCGTAGAGGTTGCCAACGCGCAGGCCCGACAGCAGGGTAGCCGCCGCGCGGCGCACGTCGCCGGGCTTGACCTGGTAGCGCTCGGCGGCGGCGAGGTCGACCTCGATCTCCACCTGCGGCTCCTCAGCCGGCAAATCGGCGCGCACGTTGGACACGCCGCTGATGCCGGCCAGCGCGCTCTGCACTCCTCCGGCCGTCTCGCGCAGCACGCTCAGCTCGTGGCCGAACACGCGCACGGTCACCTGGCGCTCGGCGGGCAGCAGAGCCTCGCCGATACGCTCCGGCTGGTAGGTCTCAACGCGGCGCAGCAAGCCAGGGTAGCCGGCTACGACCTCTTCGACGGCGGCGACGGTGGCGTCATGGTCGGCGTTGCTCTCCAGACTGAGCCAGAGCTCGCCCGAATTCACGCCGACGATCTGGTCGCCGGTGATGGCCCGGCCGACGTGGGAGCCAATGTTGGCGACGCCGGGGATGGTGCGCAGCTCGCGGCTGGCCTGGGCCAAGATGCGCGACATTTCGGCGCTCGATGTGCCGGACGGGCCTTCCCACTCAACGAGCAGGTCGGATTGCTGGAGCGAGGGCAGCAGCGAGATGTTGAGGAACGGCAGCGCCGCCGCGCCGATGATGATCGCCAGGGCGGAGATGATGAGGGCCGGAACCCAGGCGTGGACGAAGCGGCCCATGAAGCCGGTGTAGGCGCGCTGCAGCCAGGCCACGACGGGCGACTCGCGCCGCATCGGCTGGCCGTCGCCCATGATCAGCAGGCTTAACGCGGGCGTGATGATTAGAGCCACAGCCAGGGAGGCCAGCACGGCCAGCGTATAGCTGACGGCCAGCGGCCGGAAGAACGCGCCGGCCAGACCGCCCATGAAGAAGACGGGCAGAATGACCAATGCCAGGATGACGACGGCGTAGAAGATCGGGGTGCGCATTTCGGCCGACGCCTCGAGGATGGTGGAGGTGATGGACTGTCCGCTGCCCTCGCGTCGCTGCCGCAAGCGCCGGCGGATGTTCTCCACGTCGATGACGGCGTCATCGATGATGATGCCCAGAGCGATGACCAGGCCGGCCAGCACCAGCACGTTGAAGGTCGCGCCGCGCATCTGGAGAATCAGCATGGCCGCCGTGAGGGAGAGGACGATGGAGAGAATGCTGACCAGGGCGGCGCGCCAACTCCACAGGAAGAGCAGCAATACGACCGCGGCCAGCGCCGCGCCGACCAGAACGAGCGAGCGCAGGTTGCCGAGCGCCTGCTCGATGTAGTTGGCCGGGCGGAAGAGGGTATTGTCGATCTGGACGCCGGTCAGACCGGGTTGCATGGCTGCCAGGGCGGCCTCGACGTCGCGCGTGACCTCCAGCGTGTTGGATCCGGGGAACTTCTCGACGACCAGCAGCAGGCCGGGCGCGCCGGTCAGGGCAGCCTCGCCGATGAGAGGCTGGTGATCCTCGACGACGTTAGCCACGTCGCCCAACAGCAGCCCGCTGGCGTCGTCAACGGCGACCTTGCTCAGGTCTTCGGCCGACGAGATGGGCAGCAGATGGCGGATGCTGAGCCGCTGGTTGGGCGTGTCAATCCAGCCGGCGGTTCCCGGCTGGGAAGCCTCCAGGTAGCTCAGGGGGGATACCCATAGCGCCTCGCCGGTCGTTTCGATGATCTGATTCAGCGTGACGCCCTCGGCGTTGAGGCGGGCCGGATCGACCTGCACCTGCAACTGGCGCTCGCGCTGGCCCCAGATGGCGACGTTGGCGACGCCGGGGATGCCCATCAGGCGCGGCTTGATGTTCCAACGCGCCAGCACGCCGAGGTCGATGAGGGACAGCGACTCGGACGAGAGGCCGACCATCATGACCCGGCTGGTGGTGGAGAGGGGTTGGAGCATCGTCGGCGGCTCGGAGACGTTGGGCAGCGCGAACGTCTGCGTCAGCCGCTCCTGCACCATCTGACGGGCGCGGATGGGATCCGTGCCCTCCTCAAAGACGAGCAGGATGGACGAGAGTCCCGCCACGGACTCGGAGTAGATCTGGTCGAGCCACGCGACGCCATTCAGGAGGTCGGCCTCCATGGGAACGGTGAGCAGGGATTCGACCTCGCTGGCGGAGAGGCCGAGGGCTTCGGTGTGGATTTCGACGAGCGGGGGACTGAACTCGGGGTAAACGTCGACCGGCGCGCTGCGCAATTGCGTGACGCCCAGAACGACCAATACTGTCGCCAATACGAGGACAAGAAACCGCAGCTTAAGACTAGACTCTACAATCGAACGTACCATGCCTAAGACCTCCTTCGCTTGGACTGCATGCACGCATCGATCCCGCTTCTGGCACCGATCCGCGCGTACTACCTAACCGGTGAGAAACAAAAAGCGGCCTTCACCGACCGAGCTGTAGAGGCTTGGGCAGGAAAGGCCGCGCAGAATCTGTCTCTGGCCTAACTATTCAACTGGATGTACACAACAAAAAAGGAGGGCTGTGGGCTTCGTTCTATGGCATTACAACATCTGCTGCGGTCGCTCTCCACAACATACGTCTTTTCAAACCGACTGTTGCGCAGTATACAATTGTTCTCTCTCAATTGCAAGTATCAATATTACAATTTACACCTCATTTTTGCCCGTTGACCCGCGTGACTGCGCAATTTTCGAGTAAACGGATGCGACCTTTCCTCTATATCCAAGGTATAGGCAAAATGGAACAATAGAACTAAGCTTAAGGGTAGTGATGGATGGGACCAGACCGTGTTTGCTGCCGGTCGAGCCGGGAGGTGAATCATGCTGAACAGGATACTAGTGCCTCTGGACAAGTCCGCTTTGGCTGAGGGTGTTCTGCCCCATGCCCTGGCTATCAGCCGGGCCTTTGACGCCACGGTGACGTTCGTCCACGTCATCGACCAGGGCGGTCCAACCGGAGAAGCCAAAGTCGATCCGCTGAACTGGCACATGCTGAAGGCCGAGGCCCAGAGTTACTTGCAAGGGATTAGCAGCCAGTGGCCGGCCACGGATCATCTGGCTGAAGCCGCCCTGTTGGAAGGCGCGGCCGCCGAACGCATTCTCGCCTATGCCGGCGAGCAGGATTGCGATCTGATCATCCTGAGCAGCCACGGCCGCAGCGGCCTGAGCGAATGGAACATCAGCACCGTCGTCCAGAAGATTATCATGCGCGCCTTTCGTTCTGTCATGATTGTGCGCGCCGCCGCCGCCCCACCCCCCACCTGGAAGGGCGAAGAGGCCATCTTCACCCCGCTGGCCCGGGGAATCGCGCCGCCGGCCGACTCCATCCTACCGGCGCATTATGAGCGCATCCTGGTTCCGCTAGATGGCTCGCGTCGGGCCGAGAGCGTCTTGCCCATCATCCAGAAACTCATCGAGGCCAACGGCCTGGAGGTCATTCTGGCCCACATCGTCTATAGCCCGGTGCTGTTCCGCCATCCGCCGACCCCCGAGGACACGGCGCTGGTGGAAGAGTTCGTGCAGCGCAACCTGCGGGAGGCAACCGATTACCTGGATCAGATCTGCGAGCGGCTAGGCCCCTGTGTGAAGCGCCACATCGAGGTCAGCGAAAGCCCGGCCGATACCCTGATCAACCTGACCCGCGACACGCGCGCCGATCTCGTTCTCCTGTCCGCCCACGGTCGGACGGCGGCCCACCACTATCCCTACGGCAACCTCGTCACCGGTCTTATTAACTACAGCAACGCGCCGCTGCTGATTTACCAGGACTTGCCGCGCGACCCATCCTATCTGCTGCCCGGCGATACCGCGCCCGGCGGGGATTCTTATCTGCCGCCTGGCCGCGGCCCCGGCCGGTTGGCGACCGATGATTGATCGAACTATCCGCTTGTCCGTAGCGGCAAGCGCTTTAACTGCTTATGCTTGAAGCTGCACCGGCGTCCGCGACGCTGCCCAATCCAACTGATTCTATCGAGTCCTCACAACCCATCGCCGGCCAGTTGGCCGCGATGGCGCGGCAGTTGGCCGAGAGTCACGCCTCGGTCGCCGCGCCCTCGGTTACTGGCCGGACGCCGGACGGCGGCCTGCTGCCTCGCCTGCGCCACATGGAGCGGGCGCTGGAGCAGGCGCGCGCGCGCATGGCCGCCACCACCGACGAAGATTTGGCCTACGCGCCGGCCACCGAATGGATGCTGGACAACTTCTACGTTGTCCAGCAGGCGGCGCGACTGATCAAGGAAGACCTGCCGGCCGAGTTCTACCGCGAACTGCCCCTGACGCCAGCCGGCGACCTCACCTACACCGGCTACCCACGCATCTATGCCCTGGCCCGCGAGTTGGCGCTCTACGAAGCGTGCCAGCTCGATAGCGCCCGCATGGAGCGCTTCCTGCAGGCTTACCAGGAGCGGAGCAGCCTGACGATGGGCGAGTTGTGGGCCTTCCCGCTGCTGATGCGCTTCGCCATCCTGGAGGCGCTGACCGGGGTCGTCGCCCGGCTGACCGGCCTGGAAACCGGGTTTCTACCGAGAGGCGCGGTTTCTAGAGAAGTGGATGATGGCACGCTCGTCGCCAACTGCATCCTCAGCCTGCGGCTGCTGGCAACCCAGGATTGGGAGGAGTTCTTTGAGGGTGTCAGTCCGGTGGAGCAGACGCTACGCGGCGACCCGGCCGGGGTCTACGAACAGATGGAGTTCGAGACCCGCGACCGCTATCGCAAAGTGGTGGAGCGGCTGGCCAAGGGCTGCGCCTTGGACGAGTTGGCCGTGGCCCAGGCGGCTGTCGCGCTGGCTTCTTCGCAGGAGCAGGGAAACAGAGAAAGGGGGCAGGGGGGCGGGGGAGCGGGGGAGTGGGAGAGCACCTCTGCTGCCGCCTCCTCTTCCCCAGCCCCTGGCCCCTGGCCCCTGGCCCCTGGCCTGCACGTTGGCTACTACCTGATCCACCATGCCGGCCGCGACGTGCTGGAGAAGCGGATCGGCTATCGCCCGCCCTGGCGCGGTCAGCTGGGGCGCTGGGCCTACCGCCACCCGGCGCTCGTTTACATGGGCGGCGCGCTGGCGATGACGGCGCTTATC
>NZ_JAYRVJ010000248.1:0-7531 GCF_041918635.1 Promineifilum sp. (SeqCode) | reverse complement strand
GTCGGTGAATACGCGATGACACGTTGATGCTACCAGGGCCGAGCGATGAGATGACGATGCTGTGCGACGTTGGCAACGATCAGGGTTCGATGAGACGGCGAACGCTGGGGGGACAGCGATGCCATCCAGGCAGCAACGAGTAGGCTATGGTGCGTCCTTCGATGAGGCGACGATGTGACAGCCCGGTAGTAGCGCAAGGCGGCGATGAGACGATGATGTTGTTTCGGTGCGAGCGGCGGAGTACGATGAGCTTCGGTGTTTTGCGCCGCGTCAATCCTACGGGATATATTGGAGACTATACCAGACAATTGTTACAAAGTCTATTACGATTTCAGGTCAATTGTTCACGGTCATTTTACTCATAGACCCACTCCTCGAAGAGCGAGCCTAAGTCGCAGCCGCACTGCTGCTCGGCCAACGTTCGGAAATCAGCTGTCACACTGATCCCCCAGCGCTGCTGAGCCGCATAGTCGTGCAGGAAAACGTCGAACGCCTCCCGCCCCATCGTCTCCTCCAACTCGCGCACGAAGATCGGCCCGCGGCCATAGACGATCGCGCTGTACTCGTCCCCCTCATAGGCCGCCACCGGCAATCCGATGGGAATCTCCGCTTTGTTCACCCGCGCCCAGCGGCCGGCGAAGGTTTCGAAGAACTGGTCGGCTGTGTTCTGGCCGTAGCGGGTCGCGTAGTAGCGGTAGGTTGTGTAGGAACCGAGCGACTCATCCAGCCACGGTTCGTCCAACTGATCGTTGCCGACCACGTTATAGAACCACTGATGGGCGACCTCGTGGGCCGTGGTCGATTCCAGGATCGCGGCATAGGGCACGCCGCCCTGCGTTTCGGCGTCTACGTCGTACATGCGCAGCGTGCCGACGATGAGGCCGGGATATTCGATACCCAGGGCTGAGGTCGGCGTGGTGACGATGTCCAGTTCGGTGTAGGGATAGGGCGACACGCGCGCGTCGAAGTCGGCCAGGGCCGCCGCCGCCACGTCCAGCGCCACCACCGCGCCCGGTTCGAGTTCGGCCGGGGCGTAGCTGTTGACCGTCGTCGCGCCAACGGTGTCGCTGACGGCAATGAAGTCGCCCGCCGCCAAATAAAAGTCGCGCGCCGGGCCGAGAGCGTAGGTGACGGTCTGCGTGTCGCCGGCTGTCTCCCGCGCTGTCTCGACGCCCGAGGCAACCAGCACCGTCTCGGCCGGGGCCGACACGCGCACCAGGTAGAAGCCGGCGTCGCTATAAGTCAGGTCGCCCTGGATGTCGGCTTCGGCTGTGTTCCAGCCCGTGTCGTCATAGACGGAGAGCATGGGGTAGAAGTGGGCCAGGGCCAGGATGTCCTCGTAGGAAGCCAGAACGCCATAATTCCGGCCGATGTCGGTGGCGACCCGCGTCTGAAAGCCCATGTCGATGACGGCCACTTCGCCCGGCGACAGCGGCACGGCCAGCGGCACGCGCAAGATGCTGCGGTTCGCGCCCTCGACCTCGGTTGTCGCCGCCGCGCCATTCACGGTCACGCCGGTTACATCGATGGCGCTGTCGAGCAGGTTGGGGTGCAGGTGGAAATAGATTTCCTCCAGCGCCACGTCTTCGGCGTTGGTATAGAAGACCGTCTGCCGGCCATCGACCACCCGGAGCGCCTCGTCGATGGTGATGGCCATGTGGTAGACGGGCGCGCCCGGCAGCACGCCCGGATCGGTGGCATCCCCGCCGGCATCCACCAGCCCGGCGGCGTAGATGCTGCGGTCATCCCAGGTCACGTCAAAGAGGGCCGGCGGGGACGCCAACGAGTCGGACGTCGCGGCGGCCCCCGCAGTCGCCGTCGGCTCGTTCGCGGCCGGCGGCGCGGTCGATTCGGGCAATGATGTGGGCGCGATAGGGATGGCGGTGGGCGCAAGCGTAGGTTCGGCGGCCGGCGCGGCGCGGCAGGCGGTCAACAGGAGGAGGAGCGCGGACAGGATGAGAAGGCGTTTCATAAGCTGCCGATTGTCATCCGTCCTTGGCGGCAAGGCAAAAAGAGTAACGCCGCATTCACAGAGAAAAGAGCTCACGCAAAGAGCGCAAAGAAGCAAAGAACGCAAAGAAAGGCTTATCTCTTCTTTGCGTTCTTTGCTTCTTTGCGCTCTTTGCGTGCGCTTCTTTTACTCTGCCGGCATCCAGGCCCGCCAGGTCGCCTCGTTGGCCGCCAGCCACTCGCGGGCGGCTTCGTCGGCCGTCTTGCCGTCCAGTTCCACGGCGGCAACCATCGTAATCTGGTCTTCCGTAGAGTAGTTCATGTTCTTGAGGAGCGTGTAGGCGTCCGGCGCAGCCTCGGCCAGCCCTGCCCAGAAGATCTTGAACAGGTCGTCGCCTGGATAGTCGCAGGCCACGCCGCCCGTGTCCGCCTCAGCGTAGCACGCCTCGGTATGCTCCGGCAGCGCCACCTCGGTCAGCTCATACTTGGCATGGATGGAATGGGGCGTCCAGAAGTAGAAGAGGATCGGCTCCTCGCGGCTATAGGCGGCGTCGAGCGCGGCCAGGATGGCCTGCTCCGAGCCGGCGTTGACCACTTGCAGCGGCAGCTCCAGGTTCGTGATGATGTCGGCGTCGTACTGCACCCAGCTGGGGTCGCCGGCCAGGAATTGGCCCAGGTCGCCCGTCTCGGCCGTGGCGAATTCGGCCGCGGCGGCCGGGTCCTGGAACCCTTCCCAGGTTGCCAGGGCCGGGTTGCGCTCAACCATGTAGGACGGGATGTACCAGCCGATCTTGCCCACCGGGCCGAGCAGCCCGCCGTTCTCGACCACACCCTGATCGTCAATGTACTGGGCGACGTTCTCGGCGTGACCCGACGGCCACACCTCCAGGCTGGCGTGCAGGTCGCCCGTCGCCAGCGACGCCCACTGGGCGTTCTCGTCGATGGTGACGATCTCGACCGGGTAGCCAAGCTCTTCTTCTAGCAAGATGCGCGCGACGTTGGCGTTGATCATCGAGGCTGACCAGGGATTCTCGGCCAGCTTGATGATGATGTTGTCCCCTTCGGCTGCCGCGCCCTCGTCGGCCGGTTCTTCAGCCGCGGCGGTTGGCTCCTCGGCGGCCGTCTCCGCTGTCGGCTCGGCCACCTCGCCGGCGTCCCCCGCAGGCGGCTCCGCCGCGCCCCCGCCGCAGGCCGCCAGGGCCAGCGCCAGGATCAACGACCACACCACCAGTAACCACCAGGATCGACGTTTCATGGTTCCTTCTCCTCTGCACGTGTTAAGGTTGGGTTGTTGAGCGCGCACAGTGTAGCATGGCGAGAGAGGGATATCAATAGTAGGGGATAGGGGTCAGGGAAGGGGTGATGATGCGGTTCTTCCCTGGCCTCTAACCCCTAGCCCCTGGCCCTTGCGCCTGCTATAATGTCCCCCATATAGGAACATTTGAGCGATGGCTACCAAGAAGAGTAACGGCTCCACGCGCAAGGTCAGCGCCGCCGGCAAGGGCAAGAGCGCCGCGCGCGGCAAGCCGGCGGCCAAAAAGCCGGCCGCCACTAAGCGCGCCGCCAAGCCCAAAGAGGTCGAGCCGCGGCTGAACGACGGCCAGCGCAGCCTGCTCTTCGGCATCGTCATCCTCTTCCTGACCGCCGTCCTGACACTCAGCCTGCTCTCCCCCAACCAGGGCCAATTCACCGAACTACTCTCCCGGCTGGCCGGGCTGGCCTTCGGGCTGGGCCGCTTCGCCATTCCCCTGGTCGTCGGCGGCATTGGCGCTTACCTCGTCCTGCGCGGCATGGAGCAGGAACCGCCGCTGCCCTGGTATCGCCTGACCGGCGTCGCCATCCTGTTCGTCGTCTTCCTGGCCTTCGCCTCGCTGGTCGTCTACCAGCGCGACGAGAGCTTCGGCAACCTCTACGCCGTGGCCGCGGCCGGCAAGGGGGGCGGGTACGTCGGCTCGCTCATCGCCACCGCGCTGGCGCGGCTGCTGGGCGATCTGGGGGCGATCATCACCCTGGTCGTGCTGGGCGCGGCCGGGGCGGTGCTGGTGTCGGGGCTGTCGCGCCAGCACGTGGGCGACTGGCTGAACCAGGAGCCGCGGCCGTCCACCGGGGCCGAGCCGGCGACCGATCGCGCCATCCGCATCAACCCGGGCCGCCAGCGCCCGGCCGCGTCGCCGGCCCAGTTGCCACTGCTGCCGGAGCCGGAGAAGCCCGAGCGCAAGGGGCGCGGCGAGACGCCCCCCGCCGGGCCGGCCGTGGCCCTGAAGCCCACCAAGGAACCGGTGCGCGAGAAGGCCAGGAAGGGAGCCAAGGAGGCCGCCCCGCCGCCCGTCTTCCTGGGCGCGGACAACGCGCCGGTGATGGGCAGCGCGGCCAACGGCTCCATCTGGACGCTGCCGCGCGTCGCCGACGTGCTCGAATCGGGCACCGACGTGGACGTGAACAGCGCCTCCATCCGCGAGCGGGTGGAAGTCATCGAACACACGCTGGAGAGCTTCGGCGCGCCGGCCACGGTGGTGGAGATCAACCAGGGGCCGACCATCACCCAGTTCGGCGTCGAGCCTAACTACGTCGTCCTGCGCGGCGGCAAGCGCACCAAGGTCAAGGTCGGCAAGATCGCCAGCCTGGCCGATGACCTGGCGCTGGCGCTGGCCGCGCGCTCCATCCGCATCCAGGCCCCCGTGCCCGGCAAGGGGTACGTGGGCATTGAAGTGCCCAACAGCGCCAAGGCGCTCGTCTCGCTGCGTGACGTGATGGAGTCGGCGGAGTACGGCCGGCTCAAGTCGCCGCTGCGCATCGGGTTGGGCCAGAACGTGGCCGGCCAGCCCATCGCCGCCGACCTGTCGGTCATGCCCCATCTGCTCATCGCCGGCACGACCGGCTCCGGCAAGTCGGTCTGCGTCAACGGCTTGATCGCCTGCCTGCTGCTCCAGAACACGCCCGACGAGCTGCGGCTGGTCATGATCGACCCCAAGCGCGTGGAGTTGACCGGCTACAACGGCATCCCCCATCTGGCCGCGCCGGTGGTGGTGGACATGGACCGCGTCATCGGCACGCTCCAGTGGGCGCTGCGGGAGATGGACAACCGCTACAAGCTGTTCGCCGCGCTGGGGGCGCGCAACATCGGCGAGTACAACAAGAAGGTACGCCGCGACCAGAACCAGCAGAAGCTGCCCTACATCGTCATCGTCGTCGATGAGCTGGCCGACCTGATGATGCTGGCCCCGGAGGACACCGAGCGCAGCATCACCCGGCTGGCGCAGATGGCGCGGGCGACGGGCATCCACATGGTCATCGCCACGCAGCGGCCGTCGGTGGACGTAGTCACCGGCCTCATCAAGGCCAACTTCCCGGCGCGCATCGCCTTCGCCGTCGCCAGCGGCACGGACAGCCGGGTTATTCTGGACGCGACCGGCGCGGAGCGGCTGCTGGGCCAGGGCGACATGCTCTTTCAGAGTCCCGATGCCGCCGCGCCGGTGCGCTTGCAGGGCTGCTTCGTCAGCGACGGCGAGTTGCAGAAGCTCATCAGCTATTGGCAGACGGCGCGCCGCCAGCAGGTCATCGCCGCGCCGGGCAGCGTCCCCACCCCGGCCGACAGCGGCGTGACCAGCCGCCCGGTCATCATCCCCGCGCCGGCCAACGTGGATACCAACGCGCCGACCGTCATCTCGCCCACGGCCCGCACGCGGCCGGTCAAGCCGGGCCAGGACGTGCCGCCGCCGGTGTCACACCTGAACGCGCCGGAGCCAACTGGCGGGCCGCCCCCGCCGCAGCGCCGCGCCCCGCGCATCCCCACCGCCCCGCCGGAGATGGCCGCCTGGGAGCCGACGTTTGTCGCGCCACAACCGATCGCAGACGACCGACCGGCGACCGACGACCGCAAACGACCGGCCGACGACATCGTGCAACAGCCGCTTTGGGAAGCGCTGCAAGAGATGGAGAACGGCGGCGACGAGGGCAGCGGGGCCGACGACGACCTGCTGCCGGAGGCCATCGCCCTGGTGCGGTCGCTCAACAAGGCATCCACCTCGCTGCTCCAGCGCCGCTTCCGCATCGGCTACACCCGCGCCGCGCGGCTGATGGACGCGCTGGAGGAACAGGGCATCATCGGGCCGCCGACGGGGACGAGTAAGGCGCGGGAGGTGTTTGGAGGGGAGGGAACATCATCCAGTGCAGAGGGTAACGTCGATGGACTTGAAGGCGAAGCCAGCGACAAAGACCGCGAGGATTAGTCGCCTAGTTCCGACAGGCTCCTAACAGGGGAACGGTAACCCTGTTGGATCATAGCTATCAGCAATTCATCGGCTTCGGATTGTGTGCAACGACCCATGCGCACCAGTATCCGCAACATGCCTAACGTGCCCACAACAGCAACCCCGGCACTGAGAGCATAACGCCTCGCCGCTTGATCATCAGTTACGAGAACTCCCTCTCTGGTGATCGCCAGCGCAAGACAACTCGCCTCTCCATTGTCGAGTTGCAGCGTAAGCCTTCCGTATAGCGCTGTCTCCTCTGTTGTTAGTTGAATAATGGGCAACCAACCCCAGTCACTTACAGGAAACCGTCCTAGTATTTCACCCGCTTGAAGCTCGGTGTACACGATCTCGGTCATTGCACCACTACCGCTAAGTGCAAGCCCTAGCAAGTCAACACGATCAATACGGGCGAAGTTGCTCAAGACCGTAGTGTCCACGATCAGCAATGTCATCACTTAAGCCTAAGAGCCTTCAAGACCTCGAACTCCTGACGTGCCTCTTCTATGGTTTGGGGACCTAAACGGATCGGCAGGTCAAGCCGGTTGAGGCGATCTTGAAGCTCAAAGCGTGACATACTTAACAAGACGGCCGCCCGGCCCAAACTAATATTGCCATCCAAATACTCGCCCATGATCCGATTCCACATCACTTGCACGTCTCTTCCCATCGCGGGCGATTCTCGCTCGACCTCCTCAAGTGTGAGGCCGGCGGGAACAGCTTCTGGATTGCTAAATGGCGCTTCTGGATCAGGCTGCCAGGCTGCAACTGCTTTCAGCAGCCTAAAATCAACAATATCCATAAGCGCAGCTTGTTGTTCACCATAGCTTCCGACCACCACGGGTCCGGTACGGCGCGCATCTTCGATAACTTTCCGCGTATTGCGGGCCAAATCCGTTCGACTGATTAGAATGGTCATGACAAACACCTCTGAACAGATTGCATACTTTACGTAGTTTACACACTCTGCGTAAATTACACAATCCGGCCCAACCTGGATTCTTAGCCACATACCGCCTACAATCAACCAGACTAGCAGTTGCATCTCTGAAAAATCTGCGTAATCTGCGAAATCTGCGGATAATACTTCTTATGGCCCACCTCGAAGGACAACAACGTGCCGACTACGTGCAGGACATGTTCGCCCGCATTGCCGAGCGCTATGACACGATGAACCGGCTGATGACCTTCGGCCAGGACCTACGCTGGCGGCGCTATGTCATCGGCCAGGCCAACCTGCCGGCCGGCGGCCGGCTGCTCGACATCGCCACCGGCACGGGCGACATCGCCGACGAGGGGCAACAGCAAGTCCCCGGCCTGCGCGCCGTCGG
>NZ_JAYRVJ010000247.1:0-8736 GCF_041918635.1 Promineifilum sp. (SeqCode) | reverse complement strand
TCGAACTCGCCGGCGGTGTAGTTGCGCTGCTCTTGCACCATCGACGGGGTCATGAAGCGGCTGTGGCCGGTATCGCCCAGGATGTCGACCATGCCGGTCAGCGCGCCATCCTGAAGGCGCTGGTCGGTCGCCGCCTCGCGGTCGACGAAATGCTCCTGGATGATGCCGCGCGCCTCTTCCAGAAGGGCCGCATTCAGGCCGCCGGCCGCGCCGGCCGCCGTCCGGCCGCTCAACAGGGTTCGGTCAACGACGATGCCGCCGGCGAAGAAGGCGAAGCACAGCAACAGGAGCATCACCCGGCGGGGCCAGGGATTGGAGCGTGTATAGGTGAGGGGAGGGGTCAGATCATCCATTAGGCCATGTGTACCACGCCGTCCTTAAGGCGGGGTAAGTCAGGGGTGATGGGAAGCTTAAGCTGCTGCCCGGGCGACTATTCATCCAGACCCAGCGAGAACATACTCTCCAGATCGTGGCGGGAAAACGCGCGAAAGGCGATGAGCGTCTCCGACTCGGTGATACCTTGCACCTTGAGCATGTGCTCGGTCACCAATGCGGCCAGGGCCTCATTGTCGCGCACGCGCAAAATGGCTACCAGGTCATAGCGCCCGCCTACGGAATAAACCTCCGTGATGCCATCGAGCGCCGCTAACTCGCCGGCCACTTCGTTGATCTGGCCGCGAACCACTTTCAGCAACACTACTCCACTGACCATGTGTCGTCGCTCCTATTGAGTGGGTCTAACTAACCGCGTCGCAGCGAAAGCCTTGACAGTCGGCCTTGACAGTCGGCCGGAAGTCAGATTGTACCATGCCCCGGCGACGACTGGTGATAGTGCCGGTCATCATGGCGAATCGTACTGGATGCGATAGATGAACCCGCCGCGGTCGTCGCTGACGTACAGCGCGCCGTCCGGGCCGACGGCCACGCCCGCGGGCCGCCCATCCACCGCGCCCGACGCCCCCAGCCAGCCCGCAGCAAATGGCTCGGCCGGCCCGATCGGTGTGTCGCCGTCGAGAGGCAGCCGCCAGACGGCGTAGCCCACCGGCTCGCGCCGGTTCCACGACCCGTGTAGCGCGATAAACAAATCGCCGCGATAGTCGGCCGGGAAGGTGTCGCCGGTGTAGAAGGCGATGCCCAGCGGCGCGGTATGGGCCTGCATCTCGGCCAGCGGCGGCTCTACGCCGTCGCACGCGCCCGGCCCGCCCATATCAGGGTCGGGGATGTCGCCGCTGTGACAGGTGGGCCAGCCGTAATTCGCGCCGTCGCGTACGATGTAAATCGTCTCCGGCGGCGTGTCGTCGCCCATCAGGTCGCGGCCGTTGTTGGACGCCCACAGTTCGCCCGTCTCGGGGTGGATGGCCAGGCCGACAGCGTTGCGCAGCCCGGCGGCGAAGAGACGCTCTCCCGCCCCGGTAGCGTCGTCATAGGCCACAATCGCCGCGCGGCGCGGATCCTCCTCGACGCAGGCGTTGCAACTGGAGCCGACAGACACCACCATGCGGCCGTCGGGCAGAAAGGCGACGGTGCGCGTGGAGTGCACGCCGCCGGGCGGCAGGTCGTCAATGATTACCTGGCGCGACTCGGCCACCCCATCGCCATCGTCGTCAGCCAACCGCACCACGCCCGAGGGCACGCCGACGTACCACGCGCCATTGTGGAAAGCGACGCTATGCGGCCGGTCCAGCTCCTCGGCGAAGACGCGCGTCTCGTCGGCGCGGCCGTCGCCGTTGGCGTCGCTCAGCACGACGATGCGCCCCGCGCCCCGCTCGGCGACATAGAGCGCCCCATCCGGCCCAAAGGCGATGAAACGTGGCCCCGACAGGCCGGCGGCGAAGACGTTGACCGAGAAGTCTGGCGACGCGGTCACATCTGCCTGCTCCCCGCCGCCGATGGAGCCGGCGAAGTTGATCTGGCTGAGGAAGGCCCGGTATAGGTAAGCGCCGCCGGCGGCTAAGATGACAAGCAGCAGCGTTACAACGAGCAGTCGGCGGCGCGAGAACATCTAGTAGCGATTGGGCACAAAGGTTTGCTCGTCGATGGGCGGACGCATATAGCCGCTGCCCGGTTTGCGCGCCGGCAGTTCCAACGGCGGCGGCAGGATATCCTCATAGGGTATCTGGGTCAGCAAATGACTGATGCAGTTGAGCCGCGCCCGCCGCTTGTCGTCGGCGTTTACCACATACCAGGGCGAACCTTTGGTGTCAGTGAAGGCGAACATGCGGTCCTTGGCCTGTGAATACTCCACCCACATGTCGCGTGATTTGAGATCCATGGGGCTGAGCTTCCAGCGGCGTCGCGGGTCGGAGGCGCGCTGCTTGAAGCGCCGTTCCTGCTCCTCGTCGCTGACCGAGAACCAGTACTTCAGCAGGATGATGCCCGAACGCATGATCATGCGTTCAAACTGGGGGCACGACTGCAGGAACTCGCGGTATTCGGCCTCGGTGCAGAAGCCGTGGACGTACTCCGTGATGGCCCGCGTGTACCAGCTGCGGTCGAACAAAACGATCTCGCCGGCCGCCGGCAGGTGCGCCACCCAGCGCTGGAAGTACCATTGCGTCTTTTCCACGTCGCTGGGGATGCCCAGGGCGACAACGCGCAGGGTGCGTGGGTTGGTGCGTTCGATGATGCGCTTGATGACGCCGCCCTTGCCGGCTGCGTCGCGCCCCTCGAAGAGGACGATCACCCGAAGCCCCTTCTCTTTCACCCAATACTGGAGCTTGACCAGTTCTTCCTGGAGCTTCAGCATCTCCGTTTCGTAGTAATCCTCTTTCAGCTTACCCTTCTGCGTGAGATGTTTGTCGGTGATCGGTGCGCCTTGTTCGCTGTCCTCTTGAGTTGGAGTGACCTCGGCGCTCGCCCCGTTCGACTTAACCTCGTCCACAATTGCAACGCTCTCGTCCTTGCCTTTGTCCTTCTTCTTGGTTTTCTTGGCCATGTGGCGCCTCCTCGGGTCATCAATGTTTTATCGCAAATGAGTCGCGCGCGCTATGGTAGAAAGGCAACGATCCTGAAAAAAGCAGTTGACATAGGGATCGCAGTTCGCTATAGTACCGGTTGACTGGTGTGAGTGGTTGCTGGGACGGAAGTACGGCCGCCTGAGCTTGCAGCGGGTGGCCTTTTTGTTTGGCGACGCCGTCCGGCCGGGGCCCCTGAGGCTTTTGAAGTCAGTACACACTGGGTTAGGAGAGACTGTTTGAAGAAGGATCTGGAGAAGCAGAACGATCTGGCCGTAGAAGACGGTTTGGTCGTCAGCCTGTCGTACGTCCTGCGCCTGGACGATGGGGAGCAGATCGACTCCGCGGCGAGCGACGATCCCCTCGTCTATCTGCATGGCGCCCAGAACATCATCCCAGGGTTGGAAGAAGCATTGCTCGGTCTGAAGGTCGGCGATGTACGCGACGTCGCCGTTAGCCCGAATGAAGCTTACGGCGAAATGAACCCGGATGCGTTCGAGTTGGTTCCCTATGAGGCCTTCCCGTCCGACCTGGAACTGGAAGAAGGCATGGGGGTGAGAATGGTTGAGAGCGGCACGGGCCGGCAAGTGGAAGCTTACATCTCGGAGTTGCGCGATGATGGCGCGCTACTCGATTTGAACCACCCGCTCGCCGGTGAGACGCTGTATTTCAATGTTGAGGTTGTCGGTTTGCGCCGGGCTACGTCGGATGAAATTGCCCACGGTCATGCCCACAGTGATCACACACACTAGTTAGATTTGGGGTTTGAAAGAGAGATGAAAAAGCTGTACGTTGGTAATTTGCCGTTTGACACGGATGAGGAACAGATTCGCGAGCTGTTCTCCACCTACGGAGAGGTGCGCTCGGTCGATATGATCAACGACCGCGACACCGGCCGCTTCCGCGGCTTCTGCTTCGTGGCGATGGACAACGCTGCCGCCGATTCCGCCGCGCAGGCGCTCAATGGCTACTCCTTTGGCGGTCGTCCGCTGAAGGTGAATGAGGCCAAGCCGCGCGAGGAGCGCCCGGCCGGGACGGGTGGCGGCGGTCGTGGTGGTTATGGCGGCGGCGGCGGTGGTCGTCCTGACAACCGTAGCCGCGGCGGCTACGGCGGCGGCCAGAGCCGCGGCGACCGCGATCGCGGCGACCGCAATCGCTGGTAGGAACTGTCAGACGGCATAGACCAAGACACCCAAACGGTGGTTACTGAGTGCGGTAACCACCGTTTTTATTTGCCTCCTCAGATCGCCGCCCCCTCCGTCGCCACTTCGGCCGGGACCTTGCCGCGGCCAAAGAACAGCCACTCAATGACGATGGCCGTCGCATACAGAAGCGTCACCCCGGCAAAGACGTAGGTGAAGCCCGCCGGCCCATGAGCTACCTGCAACTGCCCACTGACCTGCGGCATGATGAACCAACCCACCTGAAAGACCAGATTGGTCAGGCTGACCGATAGCGCCTGGGCTTGCTCCGGCACGCGCTCCAGGACAAAGGTCTGGTAGACGGGGTTGCTCAGGTTCATCAGCGCCAGCCGGAAGATGTAGGCGACGCCGGCGATGATAAAGAAGAGTTCCGCGGCCGCGCGCCCCGACGGCACAAGATAAGCGCCCAACCCCAGCGTCATCAGGAACGGGATCGACAGGCCCTGCGTCAGCATGACCGTCTTGATCTTGCCGTAGCGGTCGGCCATAGGCGGCCCGGCAAACTGCCCTACCGCCATCGCCAGACCACCCAACGCGAAGACGACGCCAATGGCCGGGTCCGGCTGCTCGTAGACGTTGCGGAAGTAGACATTCATGAAGGGCTGCATGAGGCCCGCGCCCAGGCCGATGACCAGCGAGGGCAAAAGGAACATGGCAAACAGCCGGGCGTGGCGGCGAACCAGCACCCAGGGCAACTCGATGGCCCCCTGCGGCAGGCGCGTGGCCCGAATGAATAGCAGCGGGATGATGGAGAAGAGGCTCAGCAGGACAATACTCCCCAGCGATAACTGGTAGGATAACGTTTCCGTCGGCCCCGCGCCGGCCCACCCGCCCAGCCAGCCGGGCAAGATGCCCGCCAGCAGGTTGCCGAAGAAGCTGGCGACCGTAGACAGGCCGGCCATGAAGCTGAACGCCCATTGCCGCTCGCGCGCGCCGGTGTGAGCCATCAGGAATGGCGCGCCGGCCACTCCCCCCAGGCTCATGGACACCCCGGCCAGCATGCGAAAGGCGACCAGCGGCCATTGCGATGGGAAAAGCACGAGGCCCAGATAGGCCACCGCGCCGATAAGCCCGCTGGCGATCATGACCCACTTGGGTGAGTAGCGTTGGGCGATGTAGGCCGCGGGCAGAGCCATGGCGATAGTTGCCAGGGAAGCGGCCGACTGTAGCGTGCCCAGAAAGGCCTCGTCATAGCCGGGGCCCAGGCTGAGCACGTAGAAGTTGAAGGTGAACAGGAAGATGCCGAACGTCAGGCCGCTACCCATGCCGAACAGGAGCACAAGCCAGACGTTGCGCGAAAACAGGCGGATCATCGCCGCGTAGGCGGACAGACCCCGTCGGAGGCGATTCATACAGACTCCCGCGGCCCCGCGCCATGTGCCGCCCTACTGCGCGGGCGGCGCGGGCCGGGGCGAAGAGGATCGAGGACGTTAGACAACTGTCTAACGTGGAGTATAGCCAGTATGAGGTCGCGAGACAAAGACGATAGCCCAAACGGGCTACGTCATAGTTAACGTACTGCTCGCTGGGCGTGCGCTACCGGGGTCACGCGGGACGGGTCGGAGACTACTGTTCGACGGTGTAGCCGGCCTCTTGCCAGGCCACAAGGCCGCCTTCCATGTTATGGACGTTCGTGAAGCCCTGCTCGCGCAGAAAGTCGGCCACCTGACTACTGCGGTTGCCGGTGCGGCACGTCACGATGATCTCGGTATCGGTGGGTAGTTCGCTCATGCGCGAGGCGACCTCGCCCATCGGGATCAACGTAACGCCCGGTATGTGGCCCGCGGCATACTCATCTGGCTCGCGCACGTCGAGCAAGAAGATGTCCGGGCTATCCTGCAAACTGTAGACAGTAGCCACGTCCACCGTATCTGGTAGGCTGGCCGCACTTGGTTCCTCGACCATTGGCGAAGCCGTCTCGCCGCCACAAGCAGCCAACAGGAGCAGAGTCAGCGTTAGCACGCTCAGCAACATCATTTTCTTCATAAGTCCTCCGAATTAGCCGGTGAAACCGGCGCGACCATAGCGGACCGTACTGAGATGGTACTAACTCTGATAGGCGAAGGCAAGCCGCCGTATAGCGCCGCACTATGGTTCGCGTGCCTGCCCCCGCCCGCGTGCTATACTCCGACGTGGAGTCCTCTACAACGGTCTCTCCGGAGGAGTGTCATGCAAGCTATCGTCGATTTTTTGATTGAGGAGCCGCTCGTGTTGCTCTTCATCGTCTCCGGTCTTGGCTACCTGTTGGGCCGGATCAAGGTAAAGGGTATCAGCCTGGGCGTGGCCGCGGTGCTCTTCGTCGGCCTGGCCTTCGGCGCCCTCAGTCCGGACATGAAGCTGCCCACAGTTCTTGTCGATCTGGGCCTTATCATCTTCGTCTACACCATCGGCCTGAGCAGCGGGCCGGGTTTCTTCGCCTCCTTCCGGCGCAAGGGGCTGCGCGACAACACGTTTGTCTTGCTAATGCTCCTGTTCGCCGCGTTGCTGGTGGTGGCCGCCGCTTCGCTGTTCAGCCTTCGGGCGACCGTCGCCGCCGGCATGTACGCCGGCAGTCTGACCAACACACCCGCCTTGGCCAGTGTCCTGGAAACCATCACCCGCACCGCGCCGGCCGACCAGCTCACCCGGCTGGAGACAGAGCCGGTGATCGGCTACTCCGTCGCCTATCCGATGGGCGTCATCGGCACGCTGATCGCCGTCTACGTCATGCAGCGCGTGTTCCGCATCGACTATCTGACCGAGGCGCGTTCGCTTCGCCAGTACAACGTCGTCGAGCAAGACCTCTATACGCGCACGGTGCGCGTCACCAATCCGCGAGCCGTTGGGCTCACCGTGAGCGAACTGGTGCGCGCCAACGAGTGGGACGTTGTCCTGTCCCGCTTCCGGCACGATGGGGGGACCACATTAGCCACCGGCGACACGGCCTTTGCTCTCGATGACCTTGTCGCTTTGGTCGGCACGCCAGAGGAGGTGGACAAGGCTGTCGCCTGGCTGGGCGAGCCGGCCAGCGTTCAACTGGAACTGGATCGCAGCGAATATGACTTCCGGCGCATGTTTGTGTCCAATCATGAAGTCGTTGGCCGCGCGCTGAATGAGTTGAACTTGCCGCAGCAGTATGGGGCCATCGTCTCGCGCATTCGCCGGGGCGACATCGACCTGCTGGCCCACGGCGATACCGTGATCGAGTTGGGCGACCGCGTCCGCGTCGTCGCCAAGCGCACCGACATGCCGCGCCTGGCCGCTCTCTTCGGCGACTCCTACAAGGCGCTCAGTGAGGTCGATCTCGTCTCGCTGAGCCTGGGATTGGCCCTGGGGGTGCTCATCGGGCTTATCCCCATCCCCCTGCCCGGCGGCGTGGTCATTAGTCTGGGGCTGGCCGGCGGGCCGTTGCTCGTGGGCCTGATTCTTGGCGCAATGCGCCGGACGCGCAGCATTGTCTGGACCATCCCCTATAGCGCCAACCTGACATTGCGCCAGATCGGTCTCATTCTCCTCCTGGCCGGCATCGGCGTCCGTTCGGGCTACACGTTCTTCACCAACTTCAGCGCCAGCGGCGGTTTACAGGTGTTCATCGCTGGCGCGATCATCACCATGACGATCGCCTTCCTGACGCTGTTCATCGGCTACAAGTTCATGAAGATCCCGTTCGGCCTGTTGACGGGCATGCTGTCCGGCCTGTGCACCCAGCCGGCGACGCTCGGCTTCAGTCTGCAGCAGGCGGAAAACGAACTGCCCAACCTGGGTTACGCCCTCGCCTTCCCCGTGGCGACCATCACCAAGGTCGTCGTCGCCCAACTCTTACTGGTGTTTCTCAGTCGATGAGTTGCCGGAGAAAATCAGCCCCATCCTTCGGCGCCATTTGCCGACAGGGGCCGCCCGTGGATAATTGGCGGCCATCAGCGACCGGGCCGAGACACGTCAGCGCCGCATGACTTTGAACTGGGTTAACGAGCGGAATAGTTCAGCCAGGCCTCCCCAGCCGTGGCGGGCCGACGCCACGCCGGTCGTCGTTTCGCGCCGTTTCGCGCTATCCCTTTATTCACCATCTTGTAGCGAGGAGAAAGACACATGAAGAGGAGTGTGGTTGTGCTGCTGATCCTGTTGGCGTTCAGTCTGGCCTTGGTCGCGTGCGGCGGCCAGACCCAGGAGCCTGTGGCCCCGGCCGAAGATACGGGCACGGTTGAGGAACCGGCGGCGACCGAAGCGCCCGCCGCCGAGGAGACCGCCGGAGAGGAGATCACCGCCGATGGCTTGTTGGCCGATATCCTTGAGCGCGGCGTCATCCGCGTCTCGACCGACGCCAACTATGAGCCGCAATCCTTTCTGGACGAGAACGGCGAATTCGTGGGCTTCGACATCGACGTGGCCCGCGAGATCGCCAAACGGCTCGGCGTCGAGGTGGAGTTTGTCACGCCCGACTGGGACGTCATCACCGCCGGCAATTGGGGCGGTCAGTGGGATATGAGCGTTGGGTCGATGACCGTCACCACCGGCCGGCAAGAGGTGCTCGACTTCGCCACGCCCGCCTACTACTACACCCCGGCCCAATTCGCCGCCGCCGACGGCTCCGGCATCGAGAC
>NZ_JAYRVJ010000246.1:0-6824 GCF_041918635.1 Promineifilum sp. (SeqCode) | reverse complement strand
TGCGCCTGCTGGCCCATCCCAACATCCGCAGCAAGGCCGACATCGTGCGGCGCTACGACCACGAGGTGCAGGGCGGCACAGCGGTCAAGCCGCTAGACGGCGCGGCGGCGCTTGTGCCGCTGGACACGCTGCTCGGCCGCGCGGCCGCGCCCGATGGGCCGCTGCCGGCGGCCGTCCTCTCCAACGGCATCTGTCCCTGGTATGGCGAGAGCGACCCGTACTGGATGGCCTGGGCGGCGGTGGACGAGGCGTTCCGCAACGCCGTCGCCGTCGGGGCCGACCCGGACAGCGTGGCCCTGCTCGACAACTTCTGCTGGGGCAATCCCAATCTGCCCGACCGGCTAGGGGGGCTGGTGCGCTGCGCCCAGGGCTGCCACGATGCCGCCGTGGCTTACGACGCGCCGTTTATCAGCGGCAAGGACAGCCTTAACAACGAGTATACCGGGGCCGATGGAGCGCGCCACGCCATCCCCGGCACGCTGCTCATCTCCGCGCTGGGGCGCGTCCCCGCTGTCGCCCACGTCGTCACGCCGGCCCTGAAGCGCGCCGGCAACTTCCTGTTCGTTATCGGCGACACGCGGCCCGAACTGGGCGGCAGCCACTACGCGCTGGCCGGCGGGCGCGTTCGGCCCCAGCACCGCGTCGCGCCCCAACCCGTCGCCGCGCCGCTGGAGCGGTTGCGCGCCGTGCACCGGGCCATCGCCGCCGGGCTGGTGCGCGCCTGCCACGACTGTAGCGAGGGCGGGCTGGGTGTGGCCCTGGCGGAGATGTGCGCGGCCGGAGGGTTAGGGGTAGATGTGCAACTGGCCCAACTGCCGGTCGATCCTTACTACGCCTACGCCGCCGATGAGGCCGTGCTGTTCGCCGAGTCGCTGACCCGCTTCCTGGTCGAGGTGGCTCCGGCCGACGCGCCGGCCCTGCGGGCGCTGCTGGGCGGCGTACCCCACGCCTGCATCGGCGTCGTCGGCGGCGATAGCCTGGTCGTTCATCCCCGGCTGCCGGGGGCGGTGGAGCCGTTGGTGTCGGTGAGGGTGAGCAAACTGGCAGGGGAGCAGGGGAGCAGGGGGGCAGGGGAGAAAGAACGACCGGCCGGGGTTTCTTTCACCCCTGCACCCCCGCTCCCCCGCTCCCCTGCTCCCCCGCGTCCGCGCATCCTCATCCTCCACGCCAACGGCACCAACCGCGACCGGGATGCGGCGCTGGCCTGCGAGCTGGCCGGGGGCGCGCCGGAGATCGTCCACGTGAACCAACTATGGCGCGGCGAGCGGCGGCTGCTGGACTACCACATGCTCATCGTGCCCGGCGGCTTCTCCTACGGCGACGACCTGGGCGCGGGGGTGTTGTGGGCGGTCGATCTGGGGCGCGCTGGCGATCACCCGCTGGGCGAGGCGCTGGAGCGCTTCGTGGCCGACGGCCGGCCCGTGCTGGGCATTTGCAACGGCTTCCAGGCGTTGGTGAAGGCTGGCCTGCTACCCGGCGGGGTGGGCGGGCCGGCCGAGCGCCGCGTGACGCTGACCTACAACGCCT
Source organism: Promineifilum sp. (SeqCode) (assembly GCF_041918635.1). Taxonomy (NCBI): domain Bacteria; kingdom Bacillati; phylum Chloroflexota; class Ardenticatenia; order Promineifilales (SeqCode); family Promineifilaceae (SeqCode); genus Promineifilum (SeqCode); species Promineifilum sp. (SeqCode). Next base: position 5,297 of record NZ_JAYRVJ010000246.1, on the reverse strand, counting down.
CCGGCCATTTCGAGTGCCGCTGGGTCAGCCTCCTGCCTAACCCGGCCTGCCCGTCGCTCTTCACCCGCGGGCTGGATGAGCCGATCGCCTGCCCGGTGGCCCACGGTGAGGGGCGACTGGCAGCGGCCGAAGGTGTGGCGGCGGAGTTGGCGCGCGACAACCTGATCGCGCTGACGTACACAGCCGGCGACAGCCAGCCGTTGGCAGTTCCCTATCCCGCCAATCCCAACGGCTCCATCCTGTCCATCGCCGGCCTGAGCAACGCCGCCGGCAACGTCCTGGGCCTGATGCCGCACCCGGAGAACCATATCTTCCCCTGGCAGCGTCCACGTGGGGCGTCCGGCGGGGTGGGGCTGCGGCTGTTCGAGAATGGAGTGCGCGCATGTTGACCCATGAGGAACTTCTGGCAGCCATCCCCGACGCGCTGGCCGCGGTCGAACTGGATGAGGCGTGGGGGCCGCGCCAAGCCGGCAAGGTGCGCGACACCTACCGGCGCGACGGGCAGCTGGCCCTCATCACCACCGACCGCATCTCCGCCTTCGACCGCGTGCTCGGACTCATCCCATACAAGGGGCAGGTGCTCAACCAGTTGAGCGCCTGGTGGTTCAAGCAGACGGCCGGCATCGCGTCCAACCACGTCATCGCCGTGCCCGACCCCAACGTGACGCTGGCCCGCGAGGCGCAGCCGCTGCCGGTCGAGGTCGTGGTGCGCGGCTACATCACCGGCGTGACGACCACGTCGCTGTGGTATCTCTATGAGCGGGGGGAGCGGCGGCCCTACGGCGTGGCGCTGCCGGAGGGGCTGCGCAAGAACGACCCGCTGCCCCAACCCGTCATCACGCCGACGACCAAGGCCGCCGATGGGGGGCACGATCGCGTCCTGACGAGCGAGGCCGTCGTCGCCGAGGGGTGGGTCGCGCCGGAGGTGTGGGCGCAGGTGGAGCGGGCGGCGCTGGCGCTCTTCGCCGAGGGGCAGCGCGTGGCGCGGGCGGCGGGGCTGGTGCTGGTGGACACCAAGTATGAGTTCGGGCTGGTGGACGGCCGGCTGACGGTCATCGACGAGATGCACACCCCTGACAGCAGCCGCTACTGGTCGGCTGAGAGCGCCGGGACGGACGCGCCCGTCCACTACGACAAGGAGTTCCTGCGGCAGTGGTACGCGGCCCGCGGCTATCGCGGCGATGGCCCGCCGCCGGCCATGCCCGACGACTTTATCGCCCAGGTCGCCGCGCGTTACATCGCCGCCTATGAGCGGCTGACGGGCGCGCCGTTCGTCCCCGGCGAGATGCCGGCCGCGGCGCGCATCGCCCGCGCCCTGCGCGCTACCGGCCAAAATTGATGAGAATAGGCCCGTGGCCTATAGCATTGTGACGGGCTGTGGCTAGAATTAGGGCCAAGAGGTCGCGATGGATGATAATGGGCTGAAGCTACTGGTAGAATATGATGTCCGGCAAGAGACGTTGCAGGAATACTATCAGTTCGTCATGGGCCAGTACGTGCCCGCGCTGCAATCGATGGGGTTCCAGATGAGCGAGGCGTGGCACACCGCCTATGGCGAAGCCCCCAACCGGCTCATCGGCTTCGTCTGCGGCGACGAGCAGACGATGAACCGTCTGCTGGACAGCGATCTCTGGGCCGACCTGAACAACGAACTGGAGAAGTACGTCTCTGAGCTTCACTACAAGGTCATCCCCTACCGCGGCGGCTTCCAACTGTAGGGCGAGTTGCCAACTCGCCCGCCCTGTATGCCACTCCTACCCATCATCAGTCCCTCCAACCCGCGCATCAAGCAGCTCCGCGCTCTGTCCCGACGCAAGGAGCGCGACGCGACCGGCCTATGCGTGGCCGAGGGCATCTTCCACGTTGGCGAGGCGCTGGCCGCCGCCGCGGCCAACCGCGCGGCAGTCGAAGCGTTGTTCTATGCACCCGACCGGCTGATCAGCGACTTCGGTCGTGGCCTGGTGCGCCAGGCGTCAGCCACCGGCATCCCCACCTTCGAGACGGCCGCGGACGTACTGGCGACTGTCGCTGAGAAGGACAATCCCCAGGGCATCCTGGCTGTCGTCCGGCCGCGCCGCTACGCGCTGGCCGACCTCACCTCGGCGGCGCAGCCCTGGCTGGCCGCCGTTGTGGCTCCCCAAGACCCTGGCAACGTCGGCGCCATCCTGCGCACGCTTGACGCGGTGGGCGCGTCCGGCCTGTTGCTGCTCGATGGCGGCGTGGACGCCTATCACCCCGGCGCGGTGCGGGCCAGCATGGGGACGGTTTTTCGCCTGCCGGTGGTCGCGACGGACTTCGCCGCCTTCATCGCCTGGGCGCGGGCGGGCGGCTATCGCGTCTACGGCACGTCGGCCCGTGGCCAGACGGCGTATCGCGCGACCGAGTACACAATGCCGCTGGTGCTCCTGCTGGGCAGCGAGCGCGAGGGGCTGTCGGTCGAACAGGCCGCGCAATGCGACGCGCTCATCCGCTTGCCGATGCACGGCCGGGCCAGTTCGCTCAATCTGGCGGTGGCCGCCGGCGTCATGCTCTACGCCATTCACGACGACCTGGCAGCGCGCGGACTTCTCCCTCTCCCACCCCTCTGACGCAAACTGTATCGCCGTTTGTGCGCCCGGCTATACCTCTGACCTATGGAGAAATGGGCCGGGCCGTCATACGCTAAGGGCACGACCGCGCTGCTCGGCTCGTTCTGACACGCGGCGGCTATTCTGTATCCGACCGGCCAACAGGGCCGCGAGCGGCAAGGAGAAGCGATGACTCAGTTTGATGATCCCGGCCAAAAAGCGCCACGCGCTGACGAGAAACCGGACAGCCTCGAGAATCCAAAGGGTGTGCAGGTTTATGATCGGCCAGCGCGGACGTTGCCGCCGGCGGCGCTGATATTCCTGTTTGTGATAGGGGGACTCGCGCTGCTGTGGTTCCTGTTCGCCTACGTCTTCTAGGCTCAGCGGGCCGCGCGAACACTATCCGCACTCACTTGCCGAATGACCCATGAAGGAGAGTAAACGATGAAAACAGTTGTAGGACTCTACGATGACTTGCAAGATGCCCAGGCGGCTATCAACGACCTGATTCAGGCCGGCTTCGACCGCGCCGACATCAGCCTGGTGACGACAAACCGTTGGGGTGAGAGCGACGGCACAACGGTTACGACAACCGCCGGCGCGGCGGGGACGACCACGACCGACGGCGTCACTGTAGCCGATGCTGGCCCCGACGCTGACATGGCCGACGCCGAGATGAGCCAGATGGCGAGCGACGTGACGACCGGCGCGGTGACCGGCGGCGTCGTAGGCGGGCTGGCCGGCGTGTTGCTGGGCCTGGGCGCGCTGGCTATTCCCGGCTTCGGGCCGGTGCTGGCCGCGGGCCCGCTGGTGGCCGGGCTGGCCGGCGCGGGCATTGGCGCAGCCGTTGGTGGGCTGGTCGGCGCGCTGGTCAGTTGGGGCGTGCCGGAGGATGAGGCTGAACTGTACGCCGAGAGCGTCCGCCGCGGCAGCATCCTGGTCGGCCTGAAGACCGAGGACGACCGCGTGCAACAGGCGGTCGGCATCATGAACGCGCATGCCCCGGTGGACGTGCAGCGCCGCTCTGAGTACTGGCGCGCTACGGGCTGGACGGGTCACTCCCCCGAGGCCGCGGCCTGGACGCCGGACGAGGTCAACACCGACCGCGCCCGCTACGGCGACTACCTGGACTATGCTTCCTACGCGCCCGCCTTCCGCGAGCACTACCAGACGACCTACAGCGCGACTGGCCGCGACTACACCGCCTATGACCCGGCCTATCGCTACGGCTATGGCCTGGCTAACGACGAGCGCTACCGCGACTACGAGACGTGGGACGAGTTCGAGGCCGAAGCGCGCCGCGGCTGGGAGGGGGGCGAGTACGCCGCCCACGGCGCTTGGGAAGACTTCAAGGACGCCGCCCGCCGCGGCTGGGAATCGGTGAAGGACGCCTTCGACGTGGAGTCGGACTATGCCGACTTCGAGACGGGCTATCGCCAGCACTACCAGACGACCTTCGGCAGCACCGGGCGCGCCTATGATTGGTATGGCCCGGCCTATCGTTACGGCTACAACCTGGCCACGGATGAGCGCTGGGATGAGTATGAGACGTGGGAAGCGTTGGAGGACGAGGCCCGGCGCGATTGGGAGAGCCGCAGCATCGGCGGCGATTTCAGCAACGCCGAGGGCGGCGGCACGTGGGACGATTTCAAGGACGCTATCCGGCGCGGCTGGGAGGATGTGAAGGACGCGTTCGACGCTGAGGATGACTACTTCAGCTTCACCCCGTCTTTCCGCGAACATTACGAAGAGGCTTACGGGACCGGCAGCCACGATTTCGACTACTACGATCCCGCCTATCGCTACGGTTACAACCTCGCCATTGATGAGCAGTATGACCGCTACGATGACTGGGACGAGTTCGAGAGCGAGGCGCGCCGCGGCTGGGCGGAATTCTCCGGCTCGGCCGAGAGCACGTGGGATGAGTTCAAGGACGCCGTCCGCCGCGCCTGGGAAGACGTGCGCGACGCGCTGGACTTCGAGGCTGACTACGCTGGTCGCGAGCCGCGCTTCCGCGAGCACTACGAGACCCACTACCGCAACGAGTTGCGCAATTACGAGTGGTACGAGCCGGCCTATCGTTACGGCTATGTCCTGGCTATGGATGAGCGTTACGACGACTTCGACGCCTGGGAGCAGGCTGAGCAGCAGGCGCGCGAGGATTGGGAAGCGAGCGACTACGCCGGCGAGAATGCCTGGGACGAGGTCAAAGAGGCCATCCGGCAGGGATGGGAGAGTATGCGCGAGGCGTTCGATGACGACGGCGAGGAACTGCCCCGCGCCAGCACCGGCTACTATCGCGCCACGAATGGCTAGGCGGAAGAATCCGCAGATTGCGCAGATTGGGCAGATTTTAGAGAACTAGAGTAAATAGGTACTGTGCTATCTGCGGGATGCTAGACGGGGTGTATTGGTTCGGGAGAAGAAAGGAGTAGTAGCAACCACGGGTTTCGCCGCGGCCAGACGAGGCGGGCGGAATCCGTGGTTGCCGTGCTTTTAGGGGAGTGTAGTCACAGGCTAGTTCTGGACGAGATACTCCACCAGCCAGTTGAACACATTCTTGCGGCTGCGCACGTTGCCCGGCAGCGTGCCGCGGATGGCCGCTTCGACCCGCTTCACGTCCTCTTCCGTCTCATAGCCGAAGTGGTTGACGACCTTTTGGAGCATCGACACCACCTCATACCCCTGCCGGCGGTTGAACATGATCCGGTCGTGGGCGACGCTGGTTTT
>NZ_JAYRVJ010000245.1:0-8001 GCF_041918635.1 Promineifilum sp. (SeqCode) | reverse complement strand
GCGCCCGCGTCCAGCCCGGCGACGCGATCCTCGATCGCCTCTTTGGCCGTCAGCATCAGAATGGGCACGTCGCTGACGGCGCGCAACCGCCGGCACACTTCCAGCCCGTCCATGCCGGGCAGCATCAGGTCTAGCAGAACCAGGTCGGGGGGGGTGTCGCGAGCGAGTTCCAGGGCGGTCGGCCCATCGGGTGCGGCCTCGACGCGATAGCCTTCATAGCCAAGACCGCGCTGCAAGAATTGGCGAATTCGCTCTTCATCTTCCACGACCAGGATTGTTGACGACATGGGCACAACCTCCAACGGATGCATTGATGTGATTATAGTATAGTTGGCCGCCTCTGACAGGCAAGCGGCCCCGCCTTGGCTAAAGACCTGACAGATGGGCGGCCGTTGGTTTTGGTTCCTGTTAGAGTTCCTATGGCCGCCCACCTGTCGGGTCTTGCTCGTTTGGTTGTTGTACACCCGTGGGTAGGCTACAATGCGGCCCCATTGCTGCTCTCCGCGGGAAGAGGAATGGACGAACTATACCAGTTGAGTTTAGCGCTGACGACCTGGCTCCAGGAGAGCTACCCTGGGCTGTTGGGTATCATGCGGATCGTGTCGGCGATGGGCGAGGAGCTTTTCTTCCTGCTCGTTCTGCCGGCTGTTTATTGGAGCCTCGATAAGCGACTCGGCCGCCAACTGGGTTACATCTTTCTGCTCTCTGTCACGGTCAACAATATCGCCAAGAACGCCTTTCGGCAGCCGCGGCCGTTCTGGCTCGATCCGGCTGTGCAGCGCAGTGAGGTCGAGGGATATGGCCTTCCCAGCGGCCACGTCCAGAATGCGACGGCCATCCTGTTGTTACTGGCGATCTGGTTGCGTCGCCGTTGGCTGTGGCTGGTCGCGTTGGTTGCCATCTTGCTCATGGCCCTCAGCCGGTTCTATTTGGGCGTCCACTTCTTGCAGGACGTGATCGGTGGCTTCATTCTGGGGCTGCTGGTCTTGGGCATGTTTCTGTTGTGGCGCGGCCTCTTTGCCGAACGCTTTGGCAAGCACATCCTGGGCCGGCGGCTGCTCATGATGGTGTTCATCCCGGCCGCGCTGGCGGCGGCTTACGGCGTGATTCTGTTCCTCATCGGAGCGCCCAACCTGGATGTGCCGTGGGCGGCGCGTATACCCGCCGCCGAACTGAACGCGCACGAGGACGCAGTGACCGGTCTGGCCGGCCTGCTGGGCTTCGGCCTGGGTATGATCCTGGAGAGCAGCCGCATTCGCTTCCGGGTGGATGGGCCGGCGTGGCAGCGCGTCGTCCGCTATGGGGTCGGTATCGTCGTGGCCGTAGGCATCTGGGCCGGGCTGCGCGCTGTCTTCCCCAGCCAGCCGGAGTGGCTGGCCCTGCCGTTGCGCTTCCTACGCTACCTGCTGTTGCTACTGTGGGTTACCTACTTCGCGCCGTGGGTCTTCGTCAAATTGCGACTGGCGACGGCCGACCCGGAATCCGAGGTGCGGGTCACCCTGTAGCACGGGTTTCTTAACCCGTGAGAGGCGCACAGGGTAGCCAACCGCGCCCCATAGCCGCCGGTCAGGCGCGGAAGCGCGGGTCTCGTTCCAGCGTCAGTCGCAACCCGTCCGCCAGACTGACCCGCGGCCGGAACCCCAACCGCTCGCGCGCCCGGCTGATGTCGGCCGCCAGATGGGGCACGCCGCCCGGCTTCTGCGGATTGTGGATGATATTGACCGACCGGCCAACAGCGCGCTCGATGTGGTCGATCAATTCGCGCACACTCGTTTCCTTTCCACAGCCAATGTTGATCACCGCGCGGTTGATGCCCGGCGCGGTGGCCGCCGCCAGCAGCGCCTCCACGACATCATCCACGTAGACGTAATCGCGCGTCTGCCGGCCGTCGCCAAAGACGATAAGCGACCCGCCGGTCAGGGCTTGCTGCAGGAAGCGGGGCACAACCGGCGCGTGCGAGACAGGCAAGCTTTGCCGCGGGCCGTAGGCATTGAAAATGCGCAGCGCCACCGTTTCCAATCCCCACAGCTCGCCGATGGTATGGATGTACTGCTCGGCGGCCCACTTGCTGACCGCATACGGGCTGTCGGGGTGGGGCGGGTCGTCCTCGCGCACGGGCTGGCGCGGCTGCCGTCCGTAGATCGCGCCGGAGGAGGTGAAAATGACGCGACCAACGCCGGTATCGCGCATCGCTTCCATCAGCGCCACGGTGCCTCCCACATTGACGCGGGCGTATTCGCGCGGATAGAGGATGGACTGGGGTACCGAGACGCGGGCGGCCAGGTGGTAGACGCAGTCAACGTCCCGGAGTTGCGACCACAGGAGGGGGATGTTGTCCACGTCGCCCTGGGTGAAGACGACACGCCGATCCAGGCGCGCAGTGTCGCCGTCACTCAGATCGTCGAGCACGTGGACGGTGTGACCCTCGGCGGCCAACCGGTTGGCGAGCGCGGAGCCCAGGAAGCCGGCCCCGCCGGTAACGAGGAAGCGCATGATCGGTAAGCAGTAAGTGGTAAGCAGCAAGCAGTAAACAGTAAATAGTATTCAGTGTTCAGTAAGCGGTAAACGGCGAGCAGAAATGACCGATGATTGCCAGCTAAACTGAATACTGCTCACTGAATACTGTTTACTGCTTACTGGACTGCGAACGGCTCCGGATGGTTGGCAAAGAGCCGGTCCAGAATGAGCAGCTCGCGCCGTTCGACCGTGCCCAGAAACCCCTCGGACCCTTTCATTGTCTTGAAGGCGGCGTAGCCGCGCTCCAGGAAGTTTTGCAGTTCGTGCCAGCCGGTCAGGTTGGCGGGGGTGTGGGCCAGGCGCAAAGTCAGGCCGATGAAGGGCAGGCGGACGAGCCGATCCACGCCGCGGCCGATCTCGGCGATCATCTTGATCTGCCGGACGCGTTCGTCGTAGTTGTCGCAGATACGATACCCCGCGGCGTACTGTTCGACTGTGATGGTGTCGGTCACGCCCAGTTGCTCCGTCAGCGCCCGCGCCAACTTGGCGTCCAGTTCGTCGGTGAATTCGTGGAGTTCGATGGTCTCGGCCAGGGTATGCAGTACGCGCTCCGGCACGGCTTTGCGCATGGAGTCGTACGCCTTCTGGATGTCGTAGTTGCGCTGGCTGAAGTCGCGCGGGGCGTAGACGTCGCTGAGGAAGAAGAGCGCCGCCAGCCGGTAGCGCGGCTGACGCAGGAAATCGTCGTAGGTCTTGGCCAGCCGTTGTGATTGCCAAACCCGCAGCAGCTTGATGGCGGGCGGCAGCTCCCCGCCCTGGACGTAGATGTGCTTACCCGGCCGGGCCTCGACAAGATGGGTCAACAACGTGGCCGCGTCGCGCGCGCTCGGCGTACTCGCTTCAGGTTCATTCCCGGCGTGGTCGATCATACCCTCGTCCTTACTTCTGGCCCCGCAACCGAGTCAATAAGCTCCTAATTGGCCGCCATTATCTCTGAAATAAGCTGGGTTTGCCATGTATCTGAGACACGATTTCCCTGACCCTCTTGACAACGGCCGCTATTTCGATATACTTCTAATTAGATGACGATCTAATTAGAGGAGTATCGAAATGGCAGCATTACAACGGGAATCGTTGACCGATGAGCAGTTCATGCAACTGCTCCACTTCTTCCAAGTGTTCAGCAACGAAAGCCGCTTGCGGCTGATCGGCCATCTGGCGAACGGCGACAAGAGTGTAGGTGAGTTGGCACGGCTGCTCGATCTGAAGGAGCCGACCGTGTCGCATCACCTGGCGGAGTTGAAGGGGCTTGGCCTCGTCAGCGTGCGCGCCGAGGGGACGATGCGCATTTACCACCTTGACGCCAAGGCGCTGGAGACGATCAGCAAGGACATCTTCGCCCGGCCCAACCTGGCGGCGCTGGTACCCAAGAGCGACCTGACGGATGAGGAGCGCGTTTTGCGCACCTGGGTCAAGGACGGCCGCATCGTGGAGATTCCGGCCCAGGAAAAGAAGAAGCAAATCTTGCTCCGCTGGCTGGCGCGGCAGATCGATCCGGCGCGGCGCTGGACGGAGCGCGAGTTTAGCGAGTGGCTGGCGCAGTTCAACGAGGACTACGCCTTTCTGCGCCGCTATTTGGTCGATAACGGCTACATGGCCCGCGAGAATGGCATCTATTGGCGGACGCCGGAGAGTGATCCGGTGGTGTAGTAAGCAGTGAGCAGTATTCAGTAGGTCAGTAGATCAGCACGCAAACTGGTTACTGGCCTACTGACCTACTCTACTGATCACTGGTTACTGACCACTGACCACTGCCCGACTATGGTATAATGCCCGCGTCGGCGAATCCCGCGGACGAGGATGAGTGATATGGTTGCAACACCGGTCTTAGCCCAAGAAGTACGACTCTTGCCCCTGGTGGTGCGCTTTCGGCCGCTCTATGCCATGACGCCGGACGAGTTCTACCAGTTCTGCGCGCTGAACCCTGACCTCACTGTTGAACTCACTGAAGAAGGAGAGGTAGTATTTATGTCGCCGTCAGGAGCAGGAACGAGTGCCCGGAATTTGTATATTGCTGCCTCGTTGTGGCAATGGGCCAAAGAGAATGGACAGGGTACCGCGTTCGACTCTTCGGCGGGCTTCACGCTGCCCAACAAGGCCGTCCGCGCCCCTGATGCTTCCTGGGTACGGCGGGAACGATGGGCGGCGCTGACGCCGGAACAGCAGGAGCGCTTCGCCCCGCTTTGCCCGGACTTCGTTGTTGAGTTGGCCTCGCCCACTGACCGGCTAGTTGACCTGCAAGCCAAGATGGACGAGTACATGGCTAACGGCGCGCAACTCGGCTGGCTAATCGTCCCGGAGGCGCGCAGCGTATTCGTCTATCGCCCCGGGCAGGAATCTGTCCAACTGAGTGACGTAGAATCCATCTCCGGGGAGCCGATTTTGTCCGGCTTCACACTCAATCTGACCCCGATCTGGAAACCCTCTTCGTAGTTGATCAGAGGATGCAACAGCGCTACTCCTGTCAGTATAACAAGGCGTAATCGGGTGATTACAGTAGCAGGGTACGTCTTATTGCTCTTCGGACTGTTCATCGTTGCCGGTGTCGCTTACCAGGCGATTGCAGTATACAGAGAACAGCGCCTTTACCCCGCACCCGGTCAACGAATTGATATAGGCGGTCGCAAACTACACATCCACTGTACCGGACAGGGCCGCCCAACCGTCGTCCTTGAGGCCGCCTTGAGCGGCACCTCGCTCGACTGGGGCTGGGTGCAACCGGAGGTGGCGAAGTTCACTCGAGTTTGCAGCTATGACCGCGCCGGATATGGCTGGAGTGATCCAGGCCCGCTGCCGCGGGATAGCGAGACGTTGGCCAGCGAACTTCGCACCCTGTTGGACCGTGCCGGTGTTGATGGGCCGTACGTCCTTGTCGGACATTCCATGGCCGGCTATCATGTCCGCGCGTTCGCCGACCGGTTTCGGAACGAGGTCGTCGGGCTAGTACTGGTGGATGTATCGCACGAAGATATGTTTTCATACTGGCCGGCTGAGTATCTGCGACTCGACCAGCAGCAGATCGCCATGGGCCGTTTTGGCGCGCCGTTTGGACTGGTGCGGCTGGCCGATAGGGTCGGGCTTGTACCTGAAATCGGCAAGTTTGTAAAGAAACATCCCCCGACGACCCAAGGCGCGCTCCGCAGCTTCCTGTACCGCCGTGCGTACTTTGAGACCTGGAAAGACGAATTGGATGTGCAGGCGCGAAGCGCGGCGCAGGCGCGGATGACACAACCGCTGGGGGAAATGCCCCTTGGTGTTCTAACAGCCGGTGCGCACACTGTTCCGGGCGAGGGCGATTCCGGCGAAACCGAACGGCGATGGATGGAACACCAGCGCAAACTGGCCGCACTTTCCTCCAATAGCATCCACGTGCACGTCGACAAAAGCGACCATTACATCCAACTCGATGCGCCCGATCAAGTGGTGGAGATGATCTATCGAGTTGTGGAAGCGGCCCGGCAACGTCAGCGCTAGGCTGACCGAGAGGCGTCATTATCCCATTGGGTATTCACTATGCATGATGTCCTGATTCGCAACGGCACAATTTATGATGGCAGCGGCGGCGCACCTTACGCCGCCGACCTGGCAATTAGGGGTGACACGATTACCGAGATAGGCCGCGTGGACGGCCGCGCCGGGCAAGAGATTGACGCTGGCGGGCTGGCCGTCGCGCCGGGTTTCATCAACATGATGTGTTGGGCCAACGAGTCGCTCATCCACGACGGCCGCTCTCAGTCCGACATCCGCCAGGGCGTGACGCTGGAGATTCTGGGCGAGGGCTTCTCGATGGGGCCGCTCAACGACGACCTGAAGGCGTACCTGCGCGAGCGGCAGGGCGACATCCGCTATGACATCGAGTGGACGACCCTGCGCGAATACCTGGAGTTCCTGACGCGGCGCGGCGTCTCCTGCAACGTGGCCTCCTTTGTCGGCGCGGGTGGCGTGCGGGCCAACGTGCTCGGTTTCGCCGACCGGCCGCCGAACGGCGAAGAGCTGGCGCGCATGGAGGCGCTGGTGCGCCAGGCGATGGCCGAGGGCGCGGTCGGCCTGTCGGCGGCGCTCATCTACGCGCCGGACAGCTACGCCGGCACAGCCGAACTCATCGCCCTGGCCCGCGCCGCGGCCGAGTACGACGGCCTTTTCGCCGTCCACTTGCGCAGCGAAGGCCAAACGTTCCTGGAAGCGCTCGACGAGTTCCTGACCATCGTCCACGAGGCGGGCATTCGCGGCGAGATTTACCACCTGAAGGCCAGTGGGCGCAACAACTGGCCCAAGCTGGAGCGGGTCATCGCGCGGGTGGAGGCGGCGCGAGCGGCGGGGCTGCCCGTCACGGCTGACATGTACACCTACCACGCCTCGGCGACGGGACTGGACGCGATGATGCCCGGCTGGGTGCAGGAGGGCGGTCACCGGGCGTGGGTCGAGCGGCTGCGCGACCCCGAGGTGCGAGCCCGCCTGCGGCGCGAGATCGCTTTGCCCAGCGCCGACTGGGAGAACTCCTACCACGAGGCGGGCGACGCCTCCAAAGTGCTGTGCGTCAGCTTCAAGAACGACGCGCTCAAGCCGCTAACCGGCAAGTCGCTGGCCGAGATCGCCGCCCTGCGCGGGGCGGATCCGGTCGAGACGGCGATGGATCTGGTCATCGAGGACGACAGCCGCGTCGGCTGCGTTTACTTCACCATGTCGGAAGACAACGTACGGCGGCAGATCGGGTTGCCGTGGGTCAGCTTCTGCTCCGACTCAGCCTCGCTGGCCCCGGAGGGCGTCTTCCTGCGCTCCAATCCCCATCCGCGGGCTTATGGCAGCTTTGCCCGCCTGCTGGGCAAGTACGTGCGCGACGAGAAGCTCATCCCGCTGGCCGAAGCGGTGCGGCGGTTGTCCGCCCTGCCGGCCGGCAATCTGCGGCTCGACCGGCGCGGGCGCTTGCAGCCGGGCTACTATGCCGATGTGGTCATCTTCGACCCCGCGACCATCCAGGATCACGCCACGTTCGACCGGCCGCACCAGTATGCCACCGGTGTACGCGACGTGCTGGTCAACGGCATGCTCGTCCTGCGCGATGGGGAGCATACAGGGGCGACGCCGGGGCGGGTGGTAGATGGGCCGGGCAGAAGGCAGTAGCCAGTGCTATAAGAAGCTGCTCAAGCCCTGATATAGGAACAACACCCCAAATACCAGCGATACAACCATCACAATCGGATCGTTGTATTTCTCTAGCCAACCGCCAAACGCTCGCAGCCAACCGGCCGCTTGCCTGGGCAGGAGGAGCCGGATGAGGATGGGCAACAGCAACAATGACTGAGCCAGCAGCATATACACCAGAAAAGCGATCGTCCCCCCGCGTGGCTCCAGGCCCGCCTCACTAATGACACTGATCGCGCCCAGGGTGAACACCCAGAGCTTAGGAGCAATGAGAATGAACCCCGCGCCGAAAAGCAGAGCGCGCGGCGGGGTCACGCCGTCGAGCATGGCCAGCCACTTGGG
>NZ_JAYRVJ010000244.1:0-3535 GCF_041918635.1 Promineifilum sp. (SeqCode) | reverse complement strand
TTCCAGAATGGGGATCAGGAAGAATACCATGTAGGGCAGCACGTCGGCGAAGAAGCGCGGGCCGAAGGAGTGGCCGGCTGTCCACTGGATAAAGGCCGAGATGACGAGCCAGTGCAGCAGGATGATGGCGATGAGCGTCCATTCCAGCAGCCCCAATTGCCGGCGGCGCGCCCGCGCCAGGACGCCAGCCGGGACCAGGAGCAGCACCGGCGAGAAGATGAACAGTCCGCGCCCCGGGCTGACCAGATTGCCGAGCAGCGCCTCGCCCAGCGTGGGCGGCAGACCCAGCCGGTTGACGGCGAAGTAGGGCGGGAGGATGCCGCCGTACAGGCGCAGGTTGATCCACACGAAGGGGGCGGCCAGCAGCGCCGCGAAGAGCAGATAGCGGAGCAGGTAGCGCCGGTAGTGGAGGGCCACGTAGGCGGTCACCAGGAGCACCGAGAGACTGTTGGTCGGCCGGATGATAAAAGCCGCGGCCAGGGGCAGGGCGATGTAGGGGATGAGGCCGGGTCGCCGGCGCGCCCGCACCAGCAGGAGCAGGACGAGGCTGAGCATAAGCATCGACGGCCCGTGTTGCCACAACATCCGGCTGGCGGTCGAATAGGCTGGGGTGGCGAAGGCGTAGGTGGCCGTCAGCAGCAGGGCGTAGAGGACAGACAGGTATTCGCGGGCGACCAGGTACATGACGCCCGCTGACAGAGCGACGAGCAGAGAGGCGTTAATGAGCTGAATGCGCAGGACGGCCGGATCGGTCGGCGCGTGGGCGACCAGGTATGCTTGCAGGGTGACGCCCCGCAGCGGGGGCATGACCGCGTCCATCACCAGCGTCGCCGGGATGGTCAGCAGCGGCCCGCCCAGCGGGAAGTAGGAGTGGAGGTGGCCGTCTCGCTCAAAGGTCGCGAAGTGGCCGAACGCCTCGACCCATTCCCGGAACTCGTCCAGAAAGGGATCGCCGTCGTAGATGACGCTGGCCGCCACGTGGGGGGCCCACACGGGATCGCTAAACCCGCGATTGTCCACCTGCACGTAGAGCAGGAAGACGGCCGCCGCGACCAGCAGGGGCGCGACGACGGCGTGCAGCAGCCCATGCAACTTCGATGGGGTCATGAAGATAGTGGCCGGCGGCCTACTGCCGGTTGCGATAGAGTTGCGGATCGACGACCTCGGCCATTGCCTGGGTGTCCAACTGGCCGCCCAGGAAGGCGTTGATCTGGGCGATTTGCGGCAGCGGGTCGCTGAGCACGTCACTGTAGTGAACGTAGAGTGTGCGCACGTTGGGCTGGTTGCGCAGCCACTCCTCGACCTGGCGGACGTGCTTCTCGAACAGCATCGCCATCTGGGCGTCGTCCTGTTTGTCCGGGTCTTCGCCGCGATTGACCAGCATCTTGCGCTGCGAGGCCAGGATCTCGCTCATGTGGCGGCGGACGAAGATGACGCGGTACTGCTCGCCCGGCGGCAGGTGCTTCAGCAGGGCCGAGATGACCTTGACGACCTTGCCCCGCGCCTCCGGCAGCCAGGCGGCGTCGCCCTTGTCCAGTTGTTTGACGCGCTCGAACTCATAGTACCCCTTGGGGTTGTCCGCGTCGGCGGCGCGCAGCCGGTCGGTCAGCGGAGCGACGCCGCCGGCCTCGATCATCTTCATCATCATCGACGTGCCCGAACGCGGCAAGCCGGAGACGACCGTGATAAACTCGTCATTGTCCGACTTCGTCGGGCCTGACTTGGTTAGCTTTTGGAACAGTCCCTTCATAGGGATGCTATTCTAACTCAAATGGCAGAAGAGTATCTCACGCAAAGACGCAAAGCTCAGAAAGCTTCTGAGCTTTGCGTTCTTTGCCTCTTTGCGTGAGGTATTCTTCTCCAGGGGAGATATCTATGCGGACGATTCGCGAAGTTGAGGACAGCGACCTGCCGGAGCTTATACGTATCACCACCGAGGCTTTCCCCGGCATGAAGGTAGTCAGCCAGGAAGATCGCGACCAGATGCTCGAGCGCCTGATCAAGGTGAAGAAGGAACCCATCGTCCACTTCTTCGCCGTCTACGAGGGGGCGCGCATGGTCGGTGTGATGCGCTGCTACGACTTCACCATGAAGCTGCACGAGACGCGGACGCTGGTCGGCGGGTTAGGCGCTGTGGCGGTTGACCTGCGCCACAAGAAGGAACGCGTGGCCGCCGACATGGTGCGCTTCTACCTCGACTACTACCGCGACAAGGGGGCCGCCCTGACCGCCCTCTACCCTTTCCGACCCGACTTCTACCGGCGCATGGGCTTCGGCTACGGCGTCAAGATGAACCGCTACAGCTTTCGCGCCGACGCCCTGCCGGCGGCCCACGGCCGCGCCCGGCTCGACTTCCTGACGGCCGACGACCGGGATGAATTGGCCGCCTGCTACGACCGCTTTCTGGAGCGCACCAACGGGCTGATCGAGCTGCCGCCGCACGTGCTCGATGGGCTATTCACCGATCCAGCGCTGCGCTTTGCTGGCTACCGGGAGGGCGGCCGGCTGCGCGGCTACCTCATCTTTCGCTTCGAACCGGTGCGCGAGGACAACTTCCTGTCGAATAACCTCCGCATCCGCGCCCTCATCTACGACGACGCGACGGCGTTGGCGGCGCTGCTGGCCTTCCTGCGCACCCAGGCTGACCAGGTGGAGCGCATCATCCACGAGACGCAGGACGACACCTTCCACTACCTGCTGACCGATCCGCGCAACGGTTCCGGCAGCCTGCTGGCCGGGCTGTGGCACGAGACGAACACGCAGGGGGCGGGCATCATGTATCGCGTGGTGGACACGCCGCGCCTGTTCGAGGCGCTGCGCGATCACGACTTCGGCGGGGAGACGCTGGCGCTGCGGCTGAATCTGGCCGACAGCTTCCTGCCGGAGAACGGCGGCAGCTACACGCTGCGGGTGGAGAAGGGGCGGGCGGCGCTGGACGCGGCTGGCGGCGCGGCTGACGTGGAGGTGGGCATGGACGTGAGCGAGTTCTCGTCGCTGGTCACCGGGGCGATTGACTTCGCCCGGCTGCACGCCTATGGCCTGGCGACGCTCTCCGACGCCAGCTACCTTCCCGCCGTAGACCGCCTCTTCCGCGCCGCGCACCGGCCGTGGTGCATGACGAGTTTTTGAATAAATGAATCACGGATTTTCACGGATTTGGCGGATGACCACGGATTGAACATAAGGTTCAATCCGTTACATCCGTAGAATCCGTGAAAATCCGTGGTTCATTTATTCTCCCAATTCCAAAGCGAGCGCCGCCGGGTCGGTCACCGGCCGCTGGCAGACAAAGCGGCGGCAGACGTAAGCCGCGGCATGGCCGTCCAGCCGGTCGCGGCCGGCCAGCAGGGGAATGGCCTCCGCCGCATCCCCGTTGCCCGCGGCTACGACCAGGTTGGGCCGGTAGCGGCTGAAGACCACGTCGAGCAGCGCCCGGCTGTCGGCCGCCGCCGGGTCGCCGGCAATGGCGACCTCCTGCGGCTCGCCCAGAATGAACGCTGCCGCGCCCAGCCAGTGGGCAAAGGCGCTGGGATAG
>NZ_JAYRVJ010000243.1:0-7285 GCF_041918635.1 Promineifilum sp. (SeqCode) | reverse complement strand
GTGGTGAAGTCGGCGCCGCCCAACGGCGACTCGCCGGATGGAGCGGGGACGGCTGTCGATTCGGGCACGGCGGTGGCCGGTTCGGCCGTGGGTGGCTCCACCGTAGGGGCGGTCGTGGGCGAGGGCGGAATGGTCGGGCTGGGTTCCGGTTGCGCCGGCGAGGGCGAAGCGACGACCGCTGTTTCTCCTCCACCCGGCGCGGAGGTCGGAGTGATGGTCGCCGCGGCCAGCGCCGCAGTCGGCTCGACCGGTGGCTGGGCGCCGGCCGTGGCCCGCCCGGCCAGAAAGCCGACGATACCCATCCCCAGGCCGACCAGCAGGATCAATATGGGCAACAAAAGGCCGGGCAAACGGCGCCCGGCGGGTTTAGATTCGGGAGTTTGATGAATTGTCATGCTTAGTCCGCCGTTCGCCAGCGATTTAGCCGGGGTCTGCCTGAAGAAACTCGACGGCCCGCTCCAGCACCGGGTCGCGGCCGTTGTCGATGTCATCCTGAGTGACTTCGACCAGGATATCCGGCTCCAGGCCGCTCTGGTCGAGCTGGCGCTTGTCCGGCGTCAGCCAGCGGGCCGAGGTAACGTGCACCGAAGAGCCGTCGCTCAGGTCAAAGACGAGTTGCACCGAGCCTTTGCCGAACGTCTTGCTATTGCCGACCAGCGTGGCCCGGTCGCGGTCTCTCAGCGCGCCGGCGACGATCTCCGAGGCGCTGGCCGTGCCGCCATCGATGAGCACCACCAGCGGCTCTGTAGGGGCCAGCGTCTCGGCTGTGGCATTGAACACGCGCTCGCCTTCCTGCTGGCTTTGCAGGTACAGCACGGGGCCTTCGTCCAGGAAGTGGTCGGCCACGGCCACGGCGGCGTCGCGCAGCCCGCCGCCGTTCTGGCGCAGGTCGAGCACAAAGCGCGTGGCCCCTTGCGATTGCAAGTCCTGTAACGCCGCACCGACTTCGTTGCCTGTCTCAGCACTGAAGCGGGAGAGGCCGATGTAGCCGATGGTTGGGTCGGCTTCCAGCACGCGGTGGGTCACCGATGGCAGCAGGATATCGGTGCGTACCACGCTGATATCGACCGTCTCGGTCGTACCCGCATGGCGAATGGTGAGCACGACCGTCGTGTCCTTCTCCCCTTTTACCATGTCGATGATTTCCGGCACGGTCATTTCCGGCGTAATGGGCGCGCCGTCCACCGCCAGCAGCACGTCGCCGGTCAGGATGCCAGCCGCTTCGGCCGGGTTGCCGGGAATTGGCTCCAGGAGCACGTCGCCGGTTTCCTCTGAACGGGTGATGTACGCGCCGATGCCGCCGAAAGAGCCTTGCAGGCGCTCCCGTTCCACGTCGCGGGCCGCCGGCTCGATGAAGACGGTGTAGGGGTCGTCGAGCGCCGCCAGCGAGCCGCGGATCGCGCCATAGGCTACGTCACGCTCGGGGGGCAAAGCGCCCAGGAAATTCTGCTCGATGAGCGTCCAGGCCTCGTGATAGAGGGCCATATCCTGCTCGGCGTGGGCCAAGGGGGAACCATTCCGGTCGTTTACCAGTTCGCGCGCC
Organism: Promineifilum sp. (SeqCode); assembly: GCF_041918635.1. NCBI lineage: Bacteria > Bacillati > Chloroflexota > Ardenticatenia > Promineifilales (SeqCode) > Promineifilaceae (SeqCode) > Promineifilum (SeqCode) > Promineifilum sp. (SeqCode). Next base: position 5,742 of record NZ_JAYRVJ010000243.1, on the reverse strand, counting down.
AGGTAGCCGGCCACGAAGGCGCTGGCGGCCAGAATGACCAACATGAAAACGGTGAGCCCACCACGGACACGGTTTGACATAAAAACACTCGCGCGCCCAGTTGGGCGCTCATGATAATGATTTTAACACAGGTGTTCGGTCAGGCAATCCGCTGTATAATTGGCGTCGTTGCTGTTAGTAAGAGTTAATGCGGAGAGTCGGCCATCGCGCAAAACGCCGCTTGCCTCAGATGGTCGCCGACGCATCAATGGTTGGGTTGGTGGAGCGCCACCGCCATCAAGCTAGTTGTACCACATGAAACGATCCGGCCTTCGGCGCGCGACCGGGCTGGTGCTGTTGCTATTGGGCCTTGCCCTGCTCGCACCGGTCGGAGCGCGGAGCCAGAACGAACCAGACCTGTCTGCTCAGGCGGAAGCCTTGTTGCAGACAATGACCGTTCCCGAGCGGATCGGTCAGTTGTTTCTGGTTACGTTCCAGGGCGACCGCGCGCCGGCTGACAGCGCCGTGGCCGATCTGATCCTGAACTACCACATCGGCGGCGTGGCCCTTCTGTCGAAGAACGACAACTTCACCGGCTATGGTACTCCGGCCGCCACGCCTAACCAGGTTAGAGAGCTGACCGGCAATCTGCAACGGCTGGCGCTGCTGGGGTTCAGCAACGACCCAAGCGCCGAACCGGATGATGACACCATACCGCCTACTCCGGAGCCGCAGCCTCAGACGTCGATCCCCCTGCTCATCGCCACGCGCCAGGACGGCGACAGTTTGCCGGTTGCCAACGTCCTGGCCGGCTATTCGGCCGTCCCCAACAACATGGCGTTGGGGGCGACGTGGCGGCCGGCCTACGCACAGAGAGTGGGCGAGGTCGTCGGCCGCGAACTGGCAACCACAGGCATCAATCTGCTGCTTGGCCCATCCCTGGACGTGCTGGAGCGGCCATCGGCGCAGAGCGCCGGCGACCTCGGAACCTACTCCTTCGGCGGCGATCCCTACTGGGTAGGGGTGATGGGACGCGCGTACATCGAAGGGATTCACGCGGGCGGGAGCAACCGTCTGGCGGTGACCGCGAGCAGTTTTCCCGGCAAAGGCAGCAGCGACCGCCCGGTCGATGAGGAAGTGCCGACCGTCCGCCGCTCGCTGGAGCAACTCAAGCAAATCGAACTCGCGCCCTTCTTCACCGTCACACGCGACGGGCTGGGCGCGCCCGGCACGGCCGAAGCGCTGCTGATGACCCACATCCGCTACCAGGGTTTCCAGGGCAACATCCGCGCCACCACCGCGCCGATCAGCCTCGACCCTCAGGCGCTCAACTCCCTCATGGCCCTGCCAGAGTTCGCGCCATGGCGACAGGGCGGTGGCGTGGTTGTCTCTGACGCGCTGGGCGCGCGGAGCGTGCAGCGTTTTTATGATGACACCGAGCGCGAGTTTCCGCACCGGCAAGTGGCCAAGGACGCGCTCCTGGCGGGCAACGATCTGCTCAACGTGGCCGACTTTGCCCTGGGTCAGGGAAATGAGGCGGCCGTGCTGGCTAACGTGCAGGACACCATGGTGTGGTTCCGCGACCGCTACGAGACGGATCCCCCCTTCCGTCAGCGTGTAGACGAAGCCGTCCTGCGTATCCTCAAGCTGAAACTGCGCCTCTATGGCGGCGATTTCTCGGCCGAGAACGTCATTGGCGAGACGGACGAGGGCACGCCACCTTTTACGCCGATGAGCGGAGCCGCCTTCTTCGACATCGCCGAAACGGCCATCACCTTACTCGCGCCTAATCCGGAGGAGTTGACCAACCGTCTGGCCAGCGCGCCGGGCGCGGGCGACCGCATGGTCATCTTCACCGACGTACGCCAGGTGCAATCCTGCTCCACGTGCGAACCGACGCCCCTGCTCGCCCAGGCGGTCCTCCAGGAGCGGGTGCTGGCGATCTATGGGCCGGATGGCAGCGGCCAGGTGCAGCCCGACAATATCAGCAGCTTTACGTTCGCCGACCTGAACGCCTTTCTCGACGCGGGCAACGAGCCTATCCCGTTGCCGACCGAGTCGCCCCCGCCCACAGCCGATCCGGACGCGCCGCCCGACGCGACGCCCGTCCCCACGCCCGCGCTGCCGGCCGATTACCAGGTGCAGGAAGCGCTGCGCGACGCGGACTGGCTGGTCTTCGCCCTGCTCAACGCCGGGCCGCGCGCCGGCACGGCCGACTCGGCCGCGTTGAGCCGCTTCCTGGCCGAACGACCGGACCTGGCCAGCCAGAGCGAGGTCGTTGTGCTGGCGTTCGACGCCCCCTACTTCCTGGACAGTACTGAGATCAGCAAGCTGACGGCCTACTACGGGGCCTATAGCCGCACAGGCGCGTTCGTGGACGCCGCCGTGCGCGCCCTGTTTCTGGAATCGCCACTCACGGGCGCGCCTCCGGTCAGCGTCGAGGGCATCCAGTACGATCTGTTCACCCAGACCCAGCCCTCACCCAATCAGGTGATCGCGCTCTTCTTGGTCATCGGCAACGAGATCGTCGCGCCGTCCAGTCAGGAGCCGCTGGCCTCGGCCATCGGCGACACGTTGCGATTGCAGACTGGCATTGTCGTCGATCGCAATGGGCAGCCCGTGCCGGATGGCACGTTGGTGCGCTTCATCTTGCGCAACCGGGTGCAGGGCACGGTCGCCATTCTGGGCGAGCGGCCGACGACGGGCGGCGTCGCCCAACTGGATTACGTGCTGGACGCCAGCATGGGGCCGGGCCAGTTCCGCATCACGGCCGAGTCGGGGGCGGCGACGGTATCGCAGGAAGTGGACATCGTCCTCCAGGAAAACGCGCAACTGGCGATCATCATCCCCACCCCGGCGGCGACGGAGACGCCCACGCCCTCCCCCACCCCCTCGCCTACGCCGGAACCAACGACGACGCCGCCCCCGGTGCCTACGGCCACGACGGCAGCCCCCGAGTCGGAAGCGGAAAGCGGCTGGCTGATCGGGCTGTCGGAGCTACGCTCGCTGGCCGGGGTCATGGTGGGCTTGTTGCTCGTCGCCGGGCTGGCCCTGGCGCTGAACCGGCGGCTGCCCGCGCTGCCGCTGCCGCAGCGGGTGGGGCGCCTGTTGTGGGGTATCGCAGGGGGTCTGCTGGTGTACAACTATTACGCGCTGGGGATGCCCGGCGCAACCCTCTTCGCGGCGCTAGGCAGCCTGGCCGGGCTATTTCTTATCCTGGCCGGCGGCATCGGCGGTCTTCTGCTTTACCAGCCTCTCCATCAAACGTAGCATCAAAGAAGATCATCCGCAGATTTCGCAGATTACGCAGATTCTTTCTGAAACACTGCGTAATCTGCGAAATCTGCGGATGCTTCCTCCTTCCCCTCAGTCTGGTCGGTAAAGCGGCTCATCCTCCCACGACGACGGGTCTTCGGCCGGCTCGATATGGGTGAGGACGTTCACCGGGGCCAGTTGCTCGCGGATCTCCCGTTCGATCGCCTCTAGCAGTTCGTGACCGCGCTGGACGCTCCACGAACCGGGCGTCTGCACGTGGAAGGAGACGAAGCGCTGCGCGCCGGCCTGGCGCGTGCGCAAGGCGTGATAGGTGATGCCCTGTTCGCGGTAGCGCTCCAGGATGGCCGTCACCTTGGCCGCTTCATCCAGCGGCAAGGCGACATCCATCAGGCCGTCTACGGCGACGCGGACTAACTTTCCGCCGGTAAAGATGATCTGGAGGGCGACGATCAGACCAACGACGGGATCGAGCCACAACCAGCCGGTCAGCCCCACGAGCCCTACGCCGACGATGACGCCCGCCGAAGTCCACACGTCGGTCAGCAAGTGATGGGCGTCGGCCGTCAGCGCCGCCGAGCGGTGGCGGCGGCCTGCGCGCAATAAGATTCGGGCGACGACGAAGTTAGCCGCCGCGGCAATGGCCGAAACGAGTACGCCGATGCTTACCTGTTGCAGTGGTTGCGGTTCGAACAAGCGCTGCACGGCTTGCACGATGATGAGAACGGCCGCCAGCAAGATAAGCGTCCCCTCGGCCCCGGATGATAGATACTCAACCTTGCTGTGGCCGAAGGGATGATCGGCGTCAGGGGGACGCTCGGCCACGATCAGCGCGATCAAGGTGATCACCGCCGCTACGATATTCGCGCCCGACTCCAGCGCGTCGGACAGAAAGCCGACCGATCCGGTCAGCCAGTAGGCCAGGACCTTGAGAAAAATGATCACGATGGCCGTGGCGATGGAGAGCCAGGCGTAGCGCGTCAGGCCGTTTCGAGCGGGCATAACCTTCATTGTCGCGCCACAAGGCGGCGCTGTCTATTCTCAATGGAAACATCGGCCTTAGCCGATGCTAAGTCCAGAGCGTGGAGCGCCAAACTCCCTGACTTGGCCAACCTATTTTGCCGGCTGCGCCTCATGGTGATAGCGCTGGCGGATGTTGGGGACAAGGTACTCATCGAAAGCGCGCTGGAGATCATAGGCCGGAGCCCAGCCCCACTCAGTGCGTGCCGCCGTGTCATCCAGTTCGGCCGGCCAGCTATCAACGATGCCCTGCCGCCGCAGATCAGGCTCGAAGGTCACCTGGGCGTCGGGAAAAGCGTGGAGCACCTGGTCGCGGAAGTCAGCCGCCGACAGGCTGAAGCTGGTGACGTTGTAGACCGCGCGGCCCAGGCTCTCGGCCGGGACGGCAGCCAGTTGGAGCAACGCGGTCACGGCGTCGGGCATGGCCATGAATGGCAAGACGGTGTCCTCGCGCACGAAACAGGCGTAGGGCTTGCCCTGGGCGGCGGCGTGGAGCATTTCCGGGCCGTAGTCGGTCGTGCCGCCCGACGGTACCGTGTAAGCGCTGATGAGGCCGGGAAAGCGCAGGCTGCGGAAGTCGAGCATGACCGGCCGGTTAACGGATAGCTGCTGGTAATGCTTGCTGTAGTAAATGCCCAACTGTTCGCAGTAGAGCTTGTTGCAGCCGTACATGGTGCTGGGGTTGGCCCACTGCCACTCCTTCAACCGGTAGTCGCGCGCCTTGATGGCAAGATTCGGCAGACCGTAGGCGGCCACCGAACTGGGGAAGATAAAGCTGACGGGCTTGCCGCGGCGCTGGGATTGCTCGGCCGCGACCTGCAACAGCGCCAGGGTGCCATCGACGTTCACCTGGTGCGCCAGCTCGGGCGAGAACTCGCTGCGTGTGGAAAGCAGCGCCGCCAGATGGAAGATGATCTCAAAGTCGTACTCCGTCACCAGCCGGGCCAACAGCTTGCTATCGAGGATGTCGCCGCCAATGTGGGTACACCGGCCGGCCAGTTCCGGCGGGATGGTGTGTAGGTCGAGGGTCAGCAGCGGCAGCGATTGTTGTTCCGATAAGTTGGCGATAAGCGCCTGGCCGATCTCCCCGGACGCGCCGGTGATCAGGATGGCTTTCTTGCGCATGTTGTCAAAGCTCCTTCGTGGGAAATGGGATGGCCGGGCTGACGTCCACCGGACGCCATGTTATACTCGCCGGCTATTGCTATTGTACCGGAAGCAGAAAAAGAGAAGAAACATCCGCAGATTTCGCAGATTTCGCAGATTTTTCTTAACGAAAACGAAGGTGCAAGCCATCGGAGAGACACACGCTATGCGTCAACGCTACATTTTGGGGTTCTGGCTGCCGCTGTTTGCCAGTTGGCTGCTGATGGCGGCCGAAGGCCCCATCATCTCCGCCTCCATCAACCGGCTGCCGGACGAGGTGATCATGCTGGCGGCCATGGGCATCGTCACCAGCCTGTCGGTGAC
>NZ_JAYRVJ010000242.1:0-2159 GCF_041918635.1 Promineifilum sp. (SeqCode) | reverse complement strand
TGATAAGTCGCCATCCGTTCTTCTCCAGGCGCGGCACACTTGCAGAACGTGCGCCGCGCCTTACATCTCGGGAACAATATCCGCTTTGCGCCTGTTCATAAACGCTTGCAGCGCCTCATCGAGCGCGGGGTCTAGCATTGGAGCCTCATAGTCGCCCAACCACGCCTTGTAGCGCGTGTTGGCCCGCTCGTCGGCCGTCTGCGCCCCCTCTTCGTACCACTGCTCGAACGAATTGTAGTCGAACAGGTCAGAGCGGTGGAAGGCCGTGCGGAAGTTGGCGATGGTGTGCGGTGTGCCCAGGTGATGGCCGCCGGGTGGAACTGTCGCCAGCGATTCCAGCGCCAGGCCGTTGGCCGACACGTCAAGTCCCTGCAAGAACTTGTGGAACATGCCCAACAACTGCTCATCGAGGATAAATTTCTCATAGCCAGCGGTCAGCCCGCCCTCCAGCCAGCCCGCGGCGTGGAGCACGAAGTTCACCTTCGCCAGAACGGTCGGCAGCATGACCATAACCGATTCATACGCCGCCTGGGCGTCGGCCACCTTGCTGCTGGCGAACATGCCGCCGCTGCGGAAGGGCAGGCCGTGGCGACGGGCCAGTTGCCCGGCGACGTACAGGGCGATCTGACTCTCCGGCGAGCCGAAGACGGGCGCGCCGCTCTGCAGGTCGATGTTGGTCTGGAACGCGCCAAAGACGACCGGCGTGCCGGGATTCACCATCTGCGCGAAGACCACTCCGGCCAGCGCCTCGGCGTTGAGCTGGACGAGCGTGCCCCCCACGGCCGCCGGGGCCATCGCCCCGGAGAAGAGAAACGGCGTGATGATCAACCCCTGCCGCGCTTGGGCATAGGTGATGAGCGAGCCGAGCATCCGATCATCGAGGCGGCGCGGGCTGCTGATATTGATCAGCGACAGGAGGGCCGGCTGCTCCCGTATGGCTTCCGCGCCAAAGACCAGTTCGGCCATGCGCACGCTGTCGGCGGCATTCCCGGCTGAGGTCACCGAGCCCATGAAGGGTTTGTCGCTATAGCGGATGTGGCTGTAGACCATATCCAGGTGGCGCGTGTGCACCGGCAGGTCGGTCGGCTCGACGATCGTGCCGCCGGAGTGGTGCAGGTAGGGCGACAGGTAGGTCAGCTTGACGAAGTTCTGGAAGTCGAGCAGTCTGGCCTCGCGACGGCCCCGGTCGCGGTCGTAGACGAAGGGCGGCCCGTAGACCGGCGCAAAGGTCAAATAATCGCCGCCGATGACGACGTTGCGCGCCGGGTTGCGGGCCAGTTGGGTGAACTGCCGCGGCGCTTTAGCCACGTACTCGGCGATCATCTCGCGGTCGAAGTGGGCCGTCTGGCCGGCGAGGCGCACGCCGTGAGCCTTCAGGATGGCCTCGGCCTCCGGGTGGTAGAAATCGATACCCACGTCCGACAGGAGTTCCAGCGAGGCGCGGTGGATGATCTCCAGCGCCTCCTCGGAGGCGAGTTCGTAGATCGGCAGGCGGTGAACCGGCTGCGCGATACGGCCGACGGCCTCTGCTTCCGGGTCGCCCGCCAGCCCGGCCCGCCGCCGGCCCGTGCGCCGCTCTCGTCTCTGTGCCATAGCTGCTCTCCTTGTCGGGCAGAGGATACAACGCCAGGACGCAAAGACGCAAAGGACGGTGATCCTTTGCGTCTTTGCGCCTTCGCGTCCTGGCGTTAACGGCTTAGAACAGGCCCATCACCCGGCCGTCCTCGTCAACGTCCACATTCATGTACGCCGGCTTGGTGCCCAGACCAGGCATCGTGCGCATCTCGCCCAACAGCGGATAGATGAAGCCCGCGCCGACCGAGGCGCGCACCTCGCGCACCGTCAGCGTGTAGCCCGACGGCGCGTTCTTCAGCAGTGGATCGTGGCTGATGCTCAGGTGGGTCTTGGCCATGCAAATGGGCAGGTTGCCGAAGCCGTTTTCCTCGTAGGACTTGATCTGCTTTTCGGCCATCGGCTCGTAGATCACCTCGCCCGCGCTGTAGATCTCCTTGGCGATCGTCTCGATCTTGGTCTTGATGGGCAGTTCCAACGGATACAGGAAGTTGAAGTTAGACGGCTTCTCGCAGGCGGCCACAACGGCCTCGGCCAGCTGGATCGCTCCATCTCCACCGTTGGTCCAGTGATCGCTCATCACAGCC
>NZ_JAYRVJ010000241.1:0-3510 GCF_041918635.1 Promineifilum sp. (SeqCode) | reverse complement strand
GTCGATGGCGCGGCCGGCTACGGCGGCGATGGCCCAGCCCAGAACAATGCCGGCCAGACCGCCGACCAGACTCAGCACCACCGACTCCAGCAGGAATTGGGTCAGGATGTCGCGCCGCAGCGCGCCGACGGCCTTGCGGATGCCGATCTCGCGCGTCCGCTCGGTGACGGAGACGAGCATGATGTTCATAATACCGATGCCGCCGACCAGCAACGAGATGCCGGCGATGGCCCCCAGGAAGGCGGTCAGGATGCCGGTGATCTGCCCGGCCGTGTCCAGCAAGTCGGACTGGCTGATAAGTTCGAAGTCGTCATCGGCGGCGTAGGCGATGCCGTGCTCCTCGCGCAGGACGGCGGCGATCTGTTCCACGGCCGCCTCGTTCTGCTCGGGGCTGGCCGCCTGGGCGACGATGGAATCGACCGCCTTGTCGCCGGCCCGCGTCCGCTCGGTGAACAGCCGGCTGTGGGCGGTGGAGATGGGCATGAAGACGCTGCTGTCATTGTTGCTGAAACTGCTGCCGGAGTCAGCCAGCACGCCGACGACCTCGTAGCCCGCGCCGTTGACCTTAATCGTCTGGCCGACGGCGTAGCTGTCGGGAAAGAGGTCTTCCGCGACCTGCGAGCCGAGTACCACCACCCGCGCCCGGGTGTCCACGTCCGCCTGGGTCAGGCCGTCGCCCGCCTGGAACTCGTCCATGTTCATGACGAGGAAGTAGTTGCCGGTCACGCCCGACACCGAGGGGCGGGTGCTGTTGCCGCCGGCGGTCACGGCGAAACCGCCGCCGACCGAGGCAGCGACCTCGGCCACGTCCGGCGCGCGCGCCGGGTCGGACAGCGCCGCCATGTCGGACAGGCTGAGCGCGGGGTAGCCGTCGCTGTTGTCGCGGTCGGTGCTGATCAGGATCAGGTTGGTGCCGATGGCGTTGATCTCGTCGTTGATCGACTGGCTGACGCCGTTGCCGATGGATAGCAGGGCGATGACCGCGGCGACGCCGATGATGACGCCCAGCATGGTCAGCGCGGCGCGCAGTTTGTTGGCCCGCAGGCTGTCGAGCGCGGTCAGGAGGCTCTCGCTCAGGTTCATGATGTCGCTCCTTCTGTCGTCGTTGTAGCGCGGGATGGTATCCCCCGTTCTTCGGCGGTAGGGGCGGGTTTGAAACTCGCCCCTACAACGGCCGGCGCGCCGTCGTGCCCCTCGCCGACCACGAGGCCGTCACGAATCCAGACCGTCCGTCCGGCGCGCGCGCCCACGTCCGGATCATGGGTGATGACGATGACGGTGATACCCTGCCGGTTGAGTTCCTCGAACAGGTTCAGAATCTCCTCACCAGTGTGGGTGTCCAAAGCGCCCGTCGGCTCGTCGGCCAGGATGATGTTGGGCCTGTTGACCAGGGCGCGGGCGATCGCCACGCGCTGCTGCTGGCCGCCGGAGAGTTCGTCGGGCCGGTGGTCGGCGCGGTCGCCCAGGCCGACGCGCTCCAGCGCCTCGCGCGCCTGGTTCAGCCGCTCGACGCGCCCCAACCCGGCGTACATCAGCGGCAGGGCGACCTGCTTGATGGCCGGCGTCCGCGGCAGCAGGTTGAACTGCTGGAAGACGAAGCCGATGCGCCGGCCGCGGATGCGCGCCTGGGCGTCGTCGGTCAACTGGCTCACGTCCTCGCCGCCCAGCAGATACATGCCGCTGTCGGGCGTGTCCAGGCAGCCCAGGATGTTCATCAGCGTGCTCTTGCCGGAGCCGGACGGCCCCATGATGGCCAGAAACTCGCCCTCCTGCACGTCCAGATCGAGACCGCGCAGGGCGTGGACGACGTTCTCGCCCATGTGGTAGCTCTTGGTGATGTTGCGCATGGTGATCATGGCCGCTTTCTCCTAGTTGCCGGGGGCCTGCTGCCCGTCGGGCGGGCCAAACGACTGGATGGGCAGGGCGTTGCCGATCTGCACCACATCCCCCTCAGCCAGGCCGCCGGTGATCTGGGTGTAGCGGCCGTCGCGCAGGCCAATGGTGATCGGGGTGACCTCGATGGTCTCCTGCCCGTCCGCGCCGGTCGTGATCAGGTTGACACTGTACGTCCCCGCCGTCCGGTCGGCCTGGATGGCCTGGTTGGGCAGCAGGAGCACGCCGGTCCGCTCCTGGGCCACCAACCGCGCGTTGGCGGTCATGCCGGCGCGCACGGGCAGTTCCGTCTCGGCCACGTCGAGGAAGACCTGGTAGGTGATCAGGTCGCTGCCGGCGCTCGCCTCGGGAGCGATGGCCGCCACCTCGGCGGCAATCGGCTCATCGGGCCACGTCTCCAGGGTGATCTCGGCCGTCTGACCGATCTGCACCTGGGCGATATCGACTTCGTCCACCTCCAGCACCACTTCCAGGCTGCCGGGGTCGCCCATCTGGACGAGGACGCCGCCAGCCGTCTCGCCGACCCGCGCGTTGACGGCGGTGATGACGCCGTCGAACGGGGCGACGAGCGTGGCCTCGGCCAGCGCCCGCTCGGCGCGTTGCAGGCCGATGCGCGCCTGCTCGACGGCGACCTCAGCCTGCGTCCGCTCGACGGCCGACGGGCCGTCTTGCAGCCGCTCCAGCTGGAGCTGTGCCTGGGCCAGCGAGGCGCGGGCCGCGGCCACGTCGGCCGCGCTCGGCCCCTCGCGCAGCAAGTCCAGTTGGGCCTGGGCCGCGTCGCGCTGGGCGGCGGCCGAGGCGACGGCGGCCCGCGACGCGGTTACGTTGGTCGGGTTGCCGTTCACCAGATCGTCGTACGCCTGCTGGGCCGCAGCCAGGTCGGCGTTGGCCTGCTGGGCGCGGGCGCGGGCATTAAACTCCATCTCGGCCAGGTCTTCGGCCGAGATGAAGGCGTTCGGCTCGGTCACCAGGATGGTGCTATGTTGCTCGGCGGCGGTCGTGGCCGCCTGTCGCGCCAGGTCGAGTTCAATCTGGGCCGCCCGCACCGCTTCGGGGTCGGCCGCGGCCGTGCCGCTGCTCAGCCGGGCCGACGCCGCGGCCAGATCGGCCTGGGCGGCGCGCAGATCTGCCTCGGCCGCGGCCAGCTCCGTCTCGCCGGGGCCGTCCAGCAGGTCATCCAGTTGGGCCTGAGCGCTGGCGACGTTGGCCTCGGCCGCGGCCAGTTCGGCCGCGCCGGGCGCGGCGGTCAGGTCGTCCAGATTGGCCTCCTGCGCGGCGAGGGCCTGCCGCGCCGATTCGACATCCCGCTCCAGCGCGGTCGTGTCCAGCCGCACCAGCGGGTCGCCGGCCGCCGCCGTGTCGCCCACGTCAACCAGCACCTCGGCGATGGTTCCCGCGGCGGCCAGGGCCAGCGCCGCCTCCCGCCGGGCCATCAATTCGCCCGAGGCGGTGGCCTCGCTGGACAGGTCGCCGACAAACGCCTCCACGCGCTCGACGGCCGCCTCGGTCGTCTGGCCGGCCGCGGCGGGCGACGCCAGCCGGCTCCAGATGAACGGGAGGGCCAGCAGGATCGCCAGCACCACAACTCCCGCGATAATCCACTTCTTGCGTCGTTGC
>NZ_JAYRVJ010000240.1:0-4710 GCF_041918635.1 Promineifilum sp. (SeqCode) | reverse complement strand
GAGCAGCCAGTCAATGAGCAACAAGTCTACCAGGTTGAAGACGGTGAAGATGAGGAAGGTGGACACGGCTGCGTCGAGGAAGGTAACCGTCCCGCCGCCCAGCCGGGCCAGCGCCGCCAGCGCCGCGCCAAAGACGCCGACTAGAATAACTAGCATCACTACCCCGGCGACGCGCTTGAAGCGCCGGTCGTCGTCGCTTAGCGGCCCGGCCGCGGCGCGCACGTCGGGCGGCGCGTCGCCCGCCCAGGCCATCGGCCGCAGGTAGAGCGTGCCCAGGATGAGCGCGCTCATCAGCACGCTGAGGATCGCGCCGTAGAACAGACTGTGATCGAGCAAGCTGGCAAGGGGGAGCATGAGCACCTCTTAATATAACCGAATTAATAATTTAGACACGACTAAACAATAGTGCATACAATGGGATTTGTCAATAGGCGCGCTCAGACCTGAGGGGTGGGCGGCCACAGTTGCTATGCTGGCAAAAAGCCGTGTAGCCGCCCACCTGTCAGGTCTAGCAATTCAGTGGTATGATCCATCCATCGCGAGGGAGATGACATGGACGAACAACTCGCTCTCCACCTTCAAGGACTCACCAAAAGCTACGGCAAAACGCCCGCCCTGCGCGGCGTCGATCTGGACGTGCTGCGCGGCGAGATCTTCGGCTTTCTGGGCCCCAACGGCGCGGGCAAGACGACGACCATCCGCTGTTTGCTTGACCTCATCCGGCCCGACGGCGGGACGGCGCGCGTGCTGGGGCTGGACCCACAGGCCGACACCGTGGCTGTGCGGCGGCGCGTGGGCTATCTACCAGGCGAACTCAGCCTGGAGGCCAACCTGACCGCCGAGCGCGTCCTGCGCGGTCTCGGCGAGTTACGCGAGCGCCGTCCCGATTGGGCCACCGTCCGCGCCCTGGCCGAGCGGCTGCAACTCGATCTGCACACGCCGGTCAAGAACTTGTCCAAGGGCAATAAGCAGAAAGTGGGGGTGGTGCAGGCGCTGATGGGCCGGCCGGAGTTGCTGCTGCTGGATGAGCCGACCTCCGGCCTCGACCCGCTGATGCAGCAGGAGGTGTACCGGCTGCTGCGCGAGGCCCAGGTGGACGGCGCGACGGTCTTCTTCTCCTCCCACATCATCAGCGAGGTGGAGGCCATCGCCGAACGGGTAGCCATCATCCGCGGCGGCCGGATCGTCTCGACGCTGGCCCCCAGTGATTTGCGGCGGCTGGCCGTGCGGCGGGTGCGCGTGCGCTTTGGCGAGCCGGTGGACGCGGTGGCGCTGGCCGTGGTGCGCGGCGTCACGCGGCTGGACGGCGATGGCGTGGGCGGCCGGATGACGGACGTGACGCTCCAGGTCGAGGGGGACATGGATCCGCTGGTGAAGGCCCTGGCCGCTTTCCCCGTCAGCGACCTGGAGACCGAGCGGCCGTCGCTCGAAGAAATCTTCCTGACCTTGTATGCAGACGAATGAATTAAACACGGATGAAACGGATGTAACGGATAAACACGCATTGAATGCGATATTCAATACGCAAAATCCGTATTATCCGTGCCGATCCGTGTTTAATCTCTTCGGAGGATAACATGTACGGGTTGTGGGCGGAGTTTAGGCATACGTTGCGCCGCTTGCGGGGGCAGATCATCGGCTGGGGCATCGGGCTGGCGCTCTATGGGCTGTTCATGGGGGGCATCTATGACACGGTCAACAACATCGAGGGGCTGGAAGAACTGATCGCCACCTACCCGCCCGAGGTGATGGCCTTCTTCGGCGACCTCGCCGCCATTGCCACGCCGCAAGGCTACTTTGGCGTCTACTTCGCGTTGTACGTGCCGCTCATCGTCGGCATCTTTGCCGTCTCGGCCGCCGCCGGGCTGCTGGCCGGGGACGAGGAGCGGGGCACGCTCGACCTGACGATGGCCTATCCGATCAGCCGGACGGCGCTGTTCTGGGGGCGCTGGCTGGGCTTCGCCGCGGCCACGGCGCTGGTGCTGATCATCGGCTACCTGGGCTGGGCGGTGACGCTGCCGATGACGGAGATGCCGGTGACGGCCTGGGCGCTCTTCCGGCCGTTCATCTCCATGTGGGGCATCCTGGTGTTGTTCGGCGGGCTGTCGCTGCTGCTCAGCATGCTGTTTCCCTCGGCGCGGCTGGCCTCGTCCACGGCCGGCGGGCTGCTGGTGGCGAACTTCCTGCTGGTCGGCCTAGCGAACCTCAACCCCGACCTGCAACCCATCCTGGAAGTAACGCCCTACTACTTCTTCCAGGGCGGCGACGCCATCGAGGGCCTCAACGTAGCGCAGGCTGTTAGCCTGCCCGCCGTCGGCGTGCTGCTGGCCGCCGCGGCCTGGCTCCTCTTCCTGCGCCGCGACATCCGCGTGGGCGGCGAACGCAGTTGGAGCCTTCGCCGGCCGAAAAGCGCCTGAACAAAGAGGCTCACGCAAAGAGCGCAAAGGACTCCAGGAACGCAAAGAGGAATGCATCTTTGCGTTCTTTGCTTCTTGGCGCTCTTTGCGTGAGCCTCTTTCTACCTCCCCCGCGTATACCATGACCCGCCCGGCCCAAAGTAGCTGAACCCCTCGCCCCAGATGACGTGGCTGCGGCCGTGGCGGTCGACGGCCATCTCGATGTAGTCGCCATAGGGGAAGCGGAAGCCGTCGGCGTGGCGATAGGGCGCGCCCTCGCCCAGGTCGGACAGGCGGGCGGCGCGATCCCACGTCCGGCCGCCGTCCACGCTGCGGCGATACCAGGTGTTCCAGGCGTCGGGCCGGCCGTCGAAGCTGCCCTGCCAGGCCACGCGGAAGTCGCCCGCCGTCCGGCCCGCGGCCACAGCCGGGAAGGCGTTGTGTTCCAGGTTCTCACCCGATAGCGGTTGGCGCTCGCTCCACGCCAGGCCGTCGGCCGAGCGGCGCGCGTACATGCGCTGCGGCGCGCCCGGTGCGTCGCCAGTGTGGTAGGCGGCCAGTAGCGCCCCAGTCCGGTCGGCGGCCAGCCCGATGGACGGCCCCAGGAAACCGAAGTAACAGCCGGCGGCCCAGTCGCAGTCGGGCATCTCGGCCGACACGTCGAGCGGTATGGCTGTCCACGTCGCCCCGCCGTCGGCCGAGCGCAGGACGCTGATGAAGGAGTCGCCGGTGTAGTCCTGGCTGTAATCGACCGCGCCGAAGTAGACCGTCCCGTCGGGCGCGACCGCCCCGGCCGAGTGGAACCAGTAGCGGCCGTCCTGGTTGGTGCGCACCGGCGCCGACCACGTCTGGCCGAAGTCGTGGGAGGCGACGACGTAGCTGTCGCTGGCGTTGAAGGCCAGGTAGACGTGCTGGCCGTCGGCCGAGATCGCCAGCACCGGCCGGTCGTTCCAGCGCGGCCGGGCGAAGAGGCGAGTGAAGGTGACCGGGCGTGACCAGGTCCGGCCGTGGTCGGTGGACTTGGTGAAGCGCACACCGGGCCGGTACTCGTTGAGGTAGGCGGCGTAGATCGCCCCGTCGCTGGCGACCTCGATCATGGGGTCGTTCTGCGTCCGGCGCGTTTCGGCCAGGTAGCGGTCGGGTTCCCAAGTCCCGCCGCCGTCGGCCGAGCGGCGGAAGACGATGACCGGCAGGCCGCAGTGGGGACAGGCGGGCGGGCCGGAGTAGCGCGTGGTCAGCTGGTAGACATAATCAGAGGAGGGATCGACGGCCAGCGCCGGCTCCCAGTCGTCGTGTTCGCTCCACACGCGCTCGGCGTCGAAGCCGGCCACGCGGGCGGAGGGCGCGGGCCGCGGTTCGACCGTCACCTGGCCGGGCAGAGAGCGGCCGGGGCCGACCTTCTCCGCCTCGCCCGTCGCCGCCCGCGGCGCGGCTGGCTGGCCTAGCAGCGCCGCCCCCACACCCACCCACACCAACGCCATCAGCCACCCCATCCTCTTGCGCCATACACGCTTCATCATGTCAGCCTCCAAAGGAATAAATCAACCACGGATTCTCACGGATTTGGCGGATGAAGACGGATTGAATCTTGCGCTCAATCCGTTTATATCCGTCGAATCCGTGTCAATCCGTGGTGAATTCATTCCGCCACACGAACAACCTTTGCCAACAGCCCAATCACCCCGGCCAGGGCGAGTAGGGCCGCGCCGTTGATGAGCGCCCGCGTGGGCGAGTCGCGGAGCAGGACAGCTTCGGCCGGCGCGGCGGGGTTGACGGTGACGGGGATGGACGCGCCGGGAGCCAGGGCCAGCAGCCGCCGGCCGTCGTCGCTGTCGGGAGGGATGGGCCGCCGGTCGAACGCCACGCGGTCGCTGGTGTAGGCGCGACCGTCGAACGAGTAGCTATATTCGACGCGAACGGAGGGCACGAAGAAGGGAACCCGGCCGCGGCGCTCCACGCGCTCGATGGCTACCGCCTCGACGACGCCTTCCACCGGCGTCCAGCCGGCCACGACGCGGACGCGGCCGTACTCGACCGCCCCGGCAATCACGACGATCAGCCCGATGACGGCCCACAGCGCGGTGATGCTGACCAGCGTCTGCCGCAGCCGCACCCGATTCCACCGCGCCTCGTCCGCCGTGTCGGTGTGGATCATGCGGCTATTGTAGCATGGGATGGGGGCCAGGTTCTAGGGGATAGGGAAGAGCGCTCTTCCCGACCGGTGCGACCCACTTTCTGAAGTGGGTCGCACCTGGAACGTAGGTTCATGGTCAGGCAATTCATGGCCGTTCTTCGCACTCGCAAGAACGGCCAT
>NZ_JAYRVJ010000239.1:0-3606 GCF_041918635.1 Promineifilum sp. (SeqCode) | reverse complement strand
GACTGCGTCTACAGCGACGGGCTGGAATACCACCCGGTCAGCCACCTCATCGTCCACCACACCGTCTCCAACAACGGCATCACCGACTGGCCGGCGACGGTGCGCGCTATCTGGAACTTCCACACCTACAGCCGGGGCTGGGGCGACGTCGGCTACAATTACCTGATCGACCCCAACGGCGTCATCTACGAGGGGCACTACGGCGGCGACAACGTCGTCGGCACGCACGCCGCCGGGGCCAACAAGGGCAGCATGGCCGCGTCGCTGCTCGGCACGTTCACCGCCGCGCCATCGGGCATCAAGCCGCCGCCGGCCATGCTCAACGCCGCCGTCGAACTGCTGGCCTGGAAGGCCGATCAGCGCGGCATCAACGTCTTTGACGCCAGCCGGACGCTGCCCAACATCAGTTGGGGCCTGCCCCACCTGATGGGCCACCGCGACGTGTACGGCACGACGGAGTGCCCCGGCGACCAGGCCCACCTGCTCATCCCCTGGCTGCGCAACGAGATCGCCGGCCGGCTGGGCCGATCCGACCCGTTCATCTACGCCGACGACGCCACCGGGACGTTCACCCGCAGCAGCACCGGCAACTGGTACGCGCCGCCCTACCTGTGCGGCTTCAACAACCACGCCTGGTATACCTGGTCCACCAGCAACCCGGCGCTGAGCACCAATTGGGGCGAGTGGCGGCCCAACGTGCCCGCCACCGGCCGGTATCGCATCGACGTGTACGTGCCCTACTGCCGCACCGGCCGGAACGAGACCGGCAGCGCTACCTACACCATTCACCACGCCGACGGCACGAGCACGCGCACGGTCAACCAACAGGCCAACGTCGGCCTGTGGATCACTCTGGGCGAGTACAACCTGCGCCAGGGCAACGGCAACGTCATCCGGCTGACCGACATCACCGGCGACAACGACCTCGGCGTCTGGTTCGACGCCGTCCGGCTGCTGCCACTCTCGACGCCGCCCCCGCCGCCGCCGCCCGTGGCGACCAACGTCGCCCCAACGACCAACATCTGGAAGACCGACCGCGCGGTCGCCTTCACCTGGCAGGTGACGAACCCGGAGACGGTGCAGTTCACCACGCTACAAGTGGCCGTGGATTACGGCTTCACCAACGTGCTCATCAACCAGAGCTGGTGGGGCGTGGTGACGAGTCACAGCCACACCTTCGGCGCGGATTACGCCGATCTCTACTGGCGGGTGCTGCTGTCGCGGGAGAGCGCGCCGCTCATTTCCAGCCGGCCGACGCGCTTCAGCCTGGACGCCACGCCGCCGCAGTCGGCGGTGAACGCGCCCATCTTCTTCCTGACACGCGAGGGGCGCTACCACGTCAACTGGAGCGGCCGCGACGCGCTGTCGGGGCTGGACCGCTATCAGGTCGATGTGCGCGCCGCCGGCTCGACAGGCTGGACGAGTTGGCTGAGCAACACGCGCCTGACCTCGGCCCAATTCGCGCCGCCTAACCCGGCGCTGGTCTACGAGTTTCGCGCCTATGGGGTGGACGTGGCCGGCAACGTCGAACGCGCTCCGGACGGCCCCGACGCCACCACCCGCACCGCCGTCCCGCTGCGTTACACGCTCTTCCAGCCTTTCGCCGTGCGTTAAGAGTGAAGAATCCACCGATTTCACAGATGACGCAGATGGCTTAAAATCGATGTCATCGCGGATGAAGACAGTCGAGTGAAATCTGTGGATTCTCTTTTTGTCACTTAATACATGAGCTATGTCCGAAGTTGAAGTAGTTGACGTTCTAATTGTCGGTTCAGGCCCGTCGGGGAGTTCGACGGCGCTCCACCTGGTCAAGAAGGACCCGGCCTGGGCCGGGCGCATCGTCATTGTGGACAAGGCCGTCCATCCTCGCGAGAAGTTGTGCGGCGGCGGGCTGACCCACATCGGCCAGAACATCCTGGCCAACCTGGGGCTGCCGCTGGAGCCGCGCAGCTTCGAGGTGAAGGAGGTGCGGCTGCTCTACCACGACAAGCGCTACTCCTTCTACGGCAACCCCGTCTTCCGCATCATCCGGCGCGACGAGTTCGATCACTGGCTGGTGCGGACGGCCGAGCGGCTGGGCGTGCGCGTGCGGCAGGGGGAGGCGGTGACGCAGATCGCGCCCCACGCCGACTACGTGGAGGTCGTCACCGACAAGGCGACCTTCCACGCCAAAGTGCTGGTGGGGGCCGATGGCTCGCGCAGCTTCGTGCGGCGCAAGCTGAAGTGGGACGATGATTCGCGTGTCGCCCGGCTGGTGGAGGTGCTGACCCCGGAAGACCCCGCCGCCCAGCCCGAGTTCCGCGAGGCGGTGGCCGTCTTCGACTTCACGCCGATGGACGACCACTTGCAGGGGTACTACTGGGACTTCCCCAGCTATGTCAAGGGCAAGCCGTACATGAACCGGGGCGTCTTCGATAGCCGGGCCGTGCCGCGCAAGCCGAAGGCCGACCTGAAGGGGGTGCTGGGCGAGGAGATGAGCGAGCGGGGGCGCGACCTGGACAAGTACGAACTGAAGGGGCATCCCATCCGCTGGTGGAGCAGCGACGGTCGCTTTGCCGAGCCGCGCGTGCTGCTGGTGGGGGACGCGGCCGGGGCCGACCCGCTGTTCGGCGAGGGCATCTCCTTCGCCCTGGGCTATGGCGATCCGGCGGCCGAGGCCATCGCCGACGCCTTCGCCCGCGACGACTTCAGCTTCGCCACCTACGCCGACCGGCTGAAGGCGCACCCGCTCTTCAAGCAACTGCGCCTGCGCACGTGGGCGGCGCGCTACGCCTACTTGCTCAACTACCCCATCATCGTCAGCATTGGCTGGACGCTGATGCGGCTGTTCCTGCGCTTCACGCCCTGGCGGGACAAGAACTACGTGCCCGCCCGCGCGCCAGAGTTCCGGCTAACCGACCCGGTTTAAGAAGCATTCGCACGCAAAGACGCAAAGAGCGCAAAGCCCAGAACAAATCTGGGCTTTGCGCTCTTTGCGTCTTTGTGTGAGCTTCTTCTTAAATCTGTGTAATCTGTGGAATCTGTGGATGCTTTATTCTGGGCCTCTGGTTGCACGCCGATAAGCTGCATCTGGTCGCCCTGTACGCGTCGTGTCCAGCGCGATCTGATAGGTGAAGCGCGTTCCCGCGAGCGGTTGTTCCCCTACCCAATCCATGACCGGTTGGTGGAGAGTGTCGCCGTCGAGCGTGTATTCATAGGCGGCATAGCGGTACACGCCGTGGGGAACCGCCTGGTACGCCGTGGTTTCGCCGGCAGCGACGTTCCCGAACGCGATTCGCGCCGTCTCGGCCGGCGTCTCGCCCGGAAACAGGATGATCAGATCGTAGATGTCTTCCGCGCCGGCATTGGTGATCCGCAACGCTTGTACGGCGGACTCCGGAGGCGTGGTTGGCGTGCAGGCGCTGCCGGTAACGAGCAGGCAGACAACGAAGAGCATGGGTTCCCATTTGATCATGACTCTCACTCCCGGATAGTGAAACTATCTTGAACTCGTCTGACGTGGTGTCATCGAACCTAGAAGCTGCCTAAAGAGCGCAAATCAGATAGAGTGGGCGATAGGTATCATGTAGGACATGGGGCGTTTGTGGCAGTGTCAAGGAAAGGAGG
>NZ_JAYRVJ010000238.1:0-4325 GCF_041918635.1 Promineifilum sp. (SeqCode) | reverse complement strand
GACCGCTGGGTGGCGCGGCTGCGGGCCTTCATGAGCGTGGCTCAGGGGGCGTACTCCTTGGTGCTGCTGACCCGCGACGCGGTCTACGCCGTGCGCGACCCATTGGGGCTGCGCCCGCTCTGTCTGGGCCAGGTGGGCGAGATGGGCTACGCCGTCGGCTCGGAGACGTGCGCGCTGCACACCATCGGCGGGGCCTACGTCCGCGAGGTGATGCCGGGTGAGATCGTCCGGCTCGACCGCCACGGCGTGACCAGCTTCACCGGCGCGCCGTCGCCGCGGCGGGCGATGTGCATCTTTGAGTACGTCTACTTCGCCCGGCCCGACTCGGTCATCGAAGGGCAGGTTGTCCACCACGTGCGCCAGGAGTTGGGCCGGCAGTTGGCCCGCGAGGCCCCGGCGGCGGCCGACGTGGTGGTGGGCGTGCCCGACTCGGCCACCCCGGCGGCCATCGGCTTCAGCGCGGAATCGGGGCTGCCATTCACCGAGGGACTGATCAAGAACCGCTACATCGGTCGCACCTTCATCCAGCCCGACGACGAATTGCGGCGCGAGGGAGTGCGCATCAAGTACAATCCGCTGGAGGCCAACCTGCGCGGCAAGCGGGTGGTGCTCATCGACGACTCCATCGTGCGCGGCAACACGGCCGGGCCGCTGGTGCAACTGTTGCGCGACGGCGGGGCCAAGGAGGTGCACGTGCGCGTCTCCTCGCCGCCGGTGCGCTATCCCTGCTTCATGGGCATCGACATGGCGACGCGGCGGGAGTTGATCGCGGCGCGTCTGGAGGTAGAGGGCATTCGCGAGCGCATCGGCGCGGACAGTCTGGCCTATCTGAGCCTGGAAGGGATGCACGAGGCGGTGCGTCTGGCCATCCAGCAGAAGACGGGCCACTGCGCGGCGTGCTTCTCCGGGCAATATCCCATCCCGATCCCCGACTGGCTGTTCGAGGACGACCGGCCGCGGGAGAAGCTTATCTTTGAGGGGGCGTTGGGCTAGACAGGTGCGACGCACTTTCTGAAGTGCGTTGCACCTGAATTGAGGGCGATTGAATGAGAGTATTAGTGATAGGCAGCGGCGGGCGTGAACACGCCCTGGCCTGGGCGCTGGCCCGCTCGCCGCGTGTGGAGGCGCTGCTCATCGCGCCGGGCAACGCGGGCACGGCCGCCTGCGGCGAGAACGTGCCCATCGCCGCCGATGACCTGGACGGCCTGCTACGACTGGTCGAGGCGCGCCGCGTCGATCTGACCGTCGTCGGGCCGGAGGGGCCGCTATCGTCCGGCATCGTCGACCGCTTCCGGGCCGCCGGCCGGCCCATCTTCGGCCCGACGCAGGCCGCCGCCCGGCTGGAGTCGTCCAAGGCGTTCGCCAAGGCGTTCATGCGCGACCACGCCATCCCCACCGCCGCCTCGGCCGTCTTCCGCGACTTCGACGCCGCCCGCGACTACCTGCATGCGCTGGACGGGCCGGTCGTCGTCAAGGCCAGCGGGCTGGCGGCGGGCAAGGGCGTGGTGGTCTGCGACGACGCGGCCGAGGCCGAGACGGCGCTGCGCCAGATGATGGTGGAGCGGGTCTTCGGCGCGGCGGCCGACGAGGTGCTGATCGAGGAGCGGCTGGCCGGGCCGGAGCTATCCCTGCTGGCCTTCTGCGACGGCGCGACCGTCGTCCCGATGGTTCCCGCCCGCGACCACAAGCGCGTCTTCGACGGCGACCGCGGCCCCAACACCGGCGGCATGGGGGCCTACGCTCCGCCGCCCGACGCGGACGCGGCGCTCGTGGCCCGCATCACGGACGAAGCGCTGCGGCCGGTCGTGGCCGGCATGGCCGCGGCCGGCGCGCCCTACGTCGGCGTGCTCTACGCCGGGCTGATGCTGACCGACGACGGCCCGAAGGTGCTGGAGTTCAACTGCCGCTTCGGCGACCCGGAGACGCAGGCCGTCCTACCCCTGCTGGCGAGCGACCTGGCCGAGGCGTTGCTGGCCTGCGTCGAGGGGCGGCTGTCGGCCGATCTCGTCCGCTTCAACGCCGGGGCCTGCGCCACGGTCGTCATGGCCGCGCCCGGCTATCCGGAGGCCTACCCGACGGGCGCGCCGATTCACGGCCTGGACGAGGCGGCGGCGACGGGCGCGCTACTCTTCCACGCCGGCACGGCGCGGCGCAACGCTCAGGTCGTAACCAACGGCGGGCGCGTCCTGGCCGTCAGCGCCATCGGCCCAAACGTGGCCGCGGCCGCCGCGCGGGTCTATGAGGGGGTGGCGTGTATCCAGTTCGAGGGGGCGCACTATCGGGCTGATATTGGGCAGGGGAGCGGGGGAGCAGGGGAGCAGGGGTGAAAACAGTCCTCCTTGAGAGCCTCTTTGCTCCCCCGCACCCCCGCGCCCCTGCTCCCCTGCACTCTGTCCATCACCGTCACTGAAGGAGGAGCCATGACCGATACCGCTTACGCCCGCGCCGGGGTGGACATCGCCACGGCGGGGCGGGCCAAGGAAATGATGCGCGCCGCCGTGCGTTCGACGTTCGGGCCGGAAGTGCTGTCCGACGTGGGCGCGTTCGGCGGGCTGTACGCCGCTGACGCGCTGCAACGCATGGCCGCGCCGGTGCTGGTCGCCTCGACCGACGGCGTGGGAACCAAGACGAAGGTCGCCGCCCGGCTGGATCGCTGGGACACCATCGGGGCTGACCTGGTCAACCACTGCGTCAATGACATCCTGGTGCAGGGTGCGCGGCCGCTGTTCTTCCTCGACTACGTGGCCGCGTCCCGCCTCGATCCGGCGCGGATGGCGGCCATCGTCGGCGGGGTGGCGGCGGCGTGCCGGGCGGCCGGCTGCGCCCTACTGGGCGGCGAGACGGCCGAGATGCCCGGCGTCTACGTGCCCGGCGAGGTGGACGTGGCCGGGACGATTGTCGGCGCGGTGGAGCGCGACCGGATCATCGACGGCCGCCGCCTGCGGGCCGGCGACGCCATCCTCGGTCTGCCCTCGACCGGGTTGCATACCAACGGCTACTCGCTGGCTCGCCGGGCGCTGGAAGGGCTAGACTGGTCGGCGGCGCGCGACGACCTGAACGGGGCGACCATCGGCGACGCCCTATTGGCGACGCACCGGCCCTATCTGGCCGAAGTGGGGGCGCTGTGGGCGGCCGGTGTGGACGTGCGCGGGTTGAGCCACATCACCGGCGGGGGGCTGATCGACAACCCGCCGCGCGTCTTCCCGGCGGGGCTGGGCGCGGTGCTGCGGCGCGGGACGTGGCCGGAGCCGCCATTGTTCGACCTGATCGCCCGGCAGGGGGACGTGCCGCCGGCAGAGATGTTCCATGTGTTCAACATGGGGCTAGGGATGTTGGTCATGGTGCCGCCGGAGGACGTAGCCCGCGCGCAAGCGGCCGTGCCCGATCTTTATTTTGTCGGCGAAATGATTGAAGGCTCTTCGATGGAGATTGAATAAATGAACCACGGATTCTCGCGGATTCGACGGATGAACACGGATTGAATGAAGGGTTCAATCCGTTACATCCGTAAAATCCGCGAGAATCCGTGGTTCATTTATTCGGAGGCGCATATGAAAGCGCGGTTGGTGGTGCTCATCTCCGGCTCGGGCACGAACTTGCAAGCCATCCTCGACGCCTGCGCGGCGGGGCGGCTGCCGGCCGAGGTTGTATGGGTCGTCTCGAACCGGGCCGCGGCCTACGGTCTGACGCGGGCCGAGGCGGCCGGTGTCCCGACCCGCGTCTTCCCTTTCTCCCCCTACCGCGACGGCGGGCGCTCGCGCGAGGCGTACGACGCCGACCTGGCCGTGGTCGTCGCCGAGGCGCGCCCCGACCTGGTCGTGCTGGCCGGTTGGATGCGCATCCTGACCGCGGCCTTCCTGGATCGCTTCCCCGGCCGCGTGCTGAACCTGCACCCGGCCTTGCCCGGCCAATTCGCCGGGACGCACGCCATCGAGCGTGCCTACGAGGCGTTCCGGCGCGGCGAGATTGACCATAGCGGCTGCATGGTGCACGTCGCCGTGCCGGAGGTAGACGCCGGGCCGGTGGTGGCTCAGGCGGTCGTGCCCTTCCTGCCCGGCGACACGCTGGCCGACTTCGAGGCGCGGATGCATGCGGCCGAGCATGAGTTGATGGTGGAGGCGGTGGGGCGGTGGATCAGTAAGCAGTAAGAAGTAAGCAATGGTCAGTGATCAGTAGGTCAGTTACAAGGCTCCCCTGCGCCCCTGCACCCCCGCTCCCCTGCGGCAGCAGCGCTCATTCCCCCAGCGCCGCGAGCAGCCGATCAATGAACGGCTCCTGCCCCTTGAGGATTTTCAGCCGCGCTTCAGGGATGGGGAACCAGCCGG
>NZ_JAYRVJ010000237.1:0-6068 GCF_041918635.1 Promineifilum sp. (SeqCode) | reverse complement strand
GCGCTCGCTGTTCAACCCCGATCTCTTCGAGTACCCGACCGAGGACTTCGTCGGCCTGACGCCGATCATGGTTCCCTGCGTCGAGCCGCTGCCGGAGCCGAACCGGCAGGCCACGACCGCCCCCATCGTCACGACGAGCGCGCCCTGTACCGAAGTGGGCGACCTGCTGGAGGTGACGGGTGAGGGGTTTCAGCCCAATGCCGCCGGGCAGGTGCAGTGGGTCGATCCGCTAGGCAGCCCGCGCCGCGCCACGCTGGACGGCCAGGTCGTCACCTTCACCGCCGACGAGAACGGCCGCTTCCAGGCCACCTTGCGCGTGCCCCAGGCCGTGCCGCTGACCGCGCAGCCCGATCCCGGCGAGACGCTGACCCACGCCGTGCGCGCCGTGCAGAACATCCCCACCGGCCGCCTGCAACCGACTCAGACCCTCTCGCTGGTCATCGAGAAGATCGGCGAGACGCTGGCTCTGGCCTTCCTGTCCACGGTGCTGGGCGTCCTCTTCGCCGTGCCGGTCAGCTTCCTGGCGGCGCGCAACCTGATGGGCGCCAATCGCGTCACGCTGGCGATCTACTTCGTCGTCCGCACCATCCTCAACGTCATCCGCTCCATCGAGACGCTGCTGTGGGCCATCATTTTCGCCGTCTGGGTGGGGCTGGGACCGTTCGCCGGCACGCTGGCTTTGTGGTTCCACACCGTGGCCGCTCTGGCCAAGCTCTACTCCGAGGCCATCGAGAGCATCGATCCCGGCCCTATCGAGGCGGTGCGGGCCACCGGCGCGAACTGGCCGCAGATGGTGCTCTACGCCGTCCTGCCCCAGATTTTGCCCACCTTCACGTCGTTTACCCTCTACCGCTTCGACATCAACGTGCGCCTCTCCACGGTCATCGGTCTGGTCAGCGACGCCGGGTTGGGCTTCCTGGTCATCCAATGGGTGCGGCTCAACCGCTTCTCGGCCATGGCCACGGCCATCATCGCCATCATCATCGTCGTCGCCAGCCTGGACTACCTCTCCGGCTGGCTGCGCGAGCGCATCATCCAGGGGCGGCCCATCATCAGCCGGGGCGGCCCGGCCCTGCGCGCCGCGCTGCGCGTCCTGCTGGTGGCCGGCTTCGTGGCCGCCTTCGTCTGGTCGTGGCGCGTGGCCCGGATCGAGCCGGTCGAGCTTATTCGGGGCGCGCCGCAGGGGTTGGCCCTGGCCCGCCAGTTCGCCGTGCCAGAGCTGTTCACCCGGCCGACGACGACCCAGGCCATCAGCGCCCCGCTGGCCGTGCCCTGCGGCGCGGCCGAGCCAAGCCCGCCGGCCAACCCCGGCATCACCCTGTCGGCCGACTGCGGCGATCCGGGCGACCCGCTGGTCATCACCGGCCGCGGCCTGCCGCCCAACCGGGACGTGTCGGTACGCTGGGTCTTGCCCGATGGGGCCTTCCTGCGCGTGCGCGCCGGCTGCTGCACCACCGACGCCAACGGGGAACTGAGCCTGGAGACGACCATCAACGCCGTCGTCGCCCTGGAGGAGGGACAGACCACGGCCAGCCGGGTGGAGATCACCTATGAGGACGTGGCCGGCCGGGCGCAGTTGAGCGAGACGGTCAAGACGGTTTTCAACCTGTCCATCCTGACCCTGCTCATGGCCCTGGTGGCGACGACGCTGGGCGCGCTGTTCGCCATCCCGCTCAGCTTCCTGGCGGCGCGCAACATCATGGGCGACAGCCGTCTGGGGCGGACGGTCTATTACACCCTGCGCACCCTCTTCAACATCACCCGCTCCGTCGAGCCGCTCATCCTGGTGCTCATCGCCGCGACGTGGGTGGGCGCGGGGCCGTTCGCCGGGGTGCTGGCGCTGGCTCTCAACAACATCCCCAACCTGGGCAAGCTCTTCTCGGAGAGTATTGAGGAGATCGAGACCGGCCCGGTCGAGGCGGTGATGACCAGCGGCGCGAACCGGCTGCAAACGCTGGTCTACGCCGTCGCGCCCCAGCTCGTGCCCCCCTTCCTGGCTTTCATCATCTACCAGTGGGACATCAACATCCGCATGTCCACCGTCATCGGTTTCGTCGGCGGCGGCGGTATCGGCCAGCAGTTCCGCATCTGGGTCAGCCTCAACCAGTACGCCGCCGCCGGCACGGCCATCTGGGCCATCGTCATCATGGTCTGGACGATGGACTACCTGAGCGCGAAGGCGCGCGAGCGGCTGGTGTAGCGCACAAACTCCCCCGTAAACTTCACACTTCGTTATCATTTGTCATCTATAATCTCTTTACAATGCTTAGCACACTGCGTGGGCGACTCCTCTTCTCGTTCTTCGTCGTCATCGTGGCGACGCTGGCCGTCGTCGCCGCGGCCCTGTTCGGCTTTGCCGGCGTGTCCAACGCCCGGCTGCTGCCCGTCCTGGAGCGCCTGTCGGCCATCAGCCGCACGAATCAGCGGGAACTGCTCGACCTCTGGCAGGCGGGCGCGGGCGGCGAGGAGTTGCAAGCGCTGCTGCACTCCACGGCTGAACAGACCGGTGTGCGCATTCTGGTCGTGGACGCCAACGCGCAGGAGATCATCTTCGACACGACCGACGACGGCTGGGTGGGTGACGCCATGACCGAGATCATCCAACCGGATAGTTTGGTGCTGCCCGGCGCCGGGCGGAGCATCTTCGGCACCTACCTGCACACCGACGGCGCGCGCTGGCTGGTCTTCGCCGAGCCGCACCCGGCCTTCGACCCGGCGCTCATTTTCTACGGCCAGCCGGAGCCGACGGCCGGCGAGTTCTTCAACGAGTACTTCCTGCGCCCGTTGGCCTACGCTGGCTTGCTGGCCGTACTGCTGGCCGTGCTGCTGGCGGCGCTTATCACCCGCTCCGTCGTCCGGCCGTTGCAAACGATGGATCGCGCCGCCGGGGCCATGGCTCAGGGCGACTATAGCCAGCGCGTACCGCCGCGTGGGCCAGACGAGGTGCGCCACGTGGCCGAGAGCTTCAACAGCATGGCCGCCCAGGTGCAGGCCACCCACAGCGCCCAGCGCGACTTTGTCGCCAACGTCTCCCACGACCTGAAGACCCCCCTGACGGCCATCTCCGGCTGGAGCCAGGCGTTGCTCGACGGGGCGGCCGACGCGCCGGCCGACCGGCAGCGCGCGGCGGAGACGATCTACGACGAGGCCGGCCGCATGTCGCGCATGGTCAACCAACTGCTCGACCTGGCGCGTATCGAGTCGGGCCAACTCCAGGTGACGCAGCGCATTGTGGACTTGAGTCAGGTCATGGTCGATGTGCACCGCAGCCAGTTGCCGCGGGCGCGGGCCAAGGGGATCGACCTGACGCTAGACACGCCGATCGCGCCGCCACTGCTGGGCGACGCGGATCGGCTGGTGCAGGTGTTCGACAATCTGGTCGATAACGCCCTGACCTACACGCCGGCCGGGGGGCGCGTGCATCTGGCGGTGCGGTCGGGCGAGGGGTACGTGGAGGGGATGGTCAGCGATACCGGGACGGGCATCCCCGCGGACGAGCTACCGCGGGTCTTCGAGCGCTTCTACCGGCTGGAGAAGTCGCGGGCGCGCGGCGAGGACGGCCGGCGCGGCGCGGGACTGGGGCTGGCCATCGTCCACGAACTGGTGGCTGCCCACGGCGGGACGATCAGCGTCACGAGCGAGGTCGGACGGGGGTCGGCGTTCGTGGTGCGGCTGCCGGCGGCGACAGAGTAGGGGCGGGTTTGAAACCCGCCCCTACACCTTATTGTACGCTCTCTTGTGTCCGATCCTGCAACGAACTAATCCCCATCTGCTCCGCGCAATGGGCGCAGCAGAAAACGCCGCCCTTGGCCTCTAGTCCGTGGCCGACAATGCGCACGCCGCAATGGTCGCACGTCGGGGCCAGGGCGTGGATGGCGCACTCGAAGCTGTCGAAGGTGTGGGCGGCGCTGTCGCCGGCCAGTCGCACCTCGAACGTCTTGTCATACTTGTTGCCGCATACCTCGCAAACACCCATCGTTATCTCTCCTTTTTGTTAAGCCTCACCGGCCGAATAGGAAGGCGGGTCGCTGGCTGGGAAGGATTGCCAGCTCGACTTGTCCACGATGTCATCCCGGTCAATCGTCTTGTCCAGTTCCTCTACCTTCCTGGCCCGCCCCTGCTGCGTGCCCAGCAGTACCTTGCCCTTGCTCTGCCGTCCTTCCAGGTAGCGGTGGGCCTCGGCCGCCTCTTCCAGCGGGAACGTCTTGTCGATGCGGACGCTCAACTCGCCTTCGTTCAGCCAGCCGAAGATGTCGGCCATGCGCCGCCGGATCTCCTCCTGGCTGGCCGTGTAGTGGCCCAGGCTGGGCCGCGTCAGGAAAAGCGACCCCTTGCGGTTAAGCGTCTGCGGATCGAATGGCTCCACCGCGCCGCTCGACTGACCGAAGAGCACCAGATAGCCGCGCGGGCGCAGACAATCCAGGCTATGGGCGAAGGTGTCGCGACCGACCGAGTCGTAGACGGCATGCACGCCGCGGCCGCCGGTCAGGCGCTTCACCTCGGCGGCGAAATCCTGCTCCGTGTAGAGAATGATCTCGTCCGCCCCCCGCTCCCGCGCCAGTTGGGCCTTCTCCTCGGTCGAGACGGTTCCGATGACCCGCGCCCCGCGCCGCTTCGCCATCTGCACCAGCAGCAGGCCGGTTCCCCCCGCCGCCGCGTGGATGAGCACGGTGTCGCCCGGCTGGATGGGGTAGGTGTCGTGGGTGAGGTAGTGGGCGGTCATCCCTTGCAGCATGGCCGCCGCGGCGGTCATGTCGTTGACGCCGGGCGGGATGGGCACAAGCTTCCAGGCCGGCACAACGGCGAAGTCGGCGTAGGCCCCGCTGTGCATGGCGTAGGCCACCGGATCGCCCACCTCCAGGCCGGTTACCCCCTCACCCAGCGCGTGCACCTCGCCCGCGGCCTCGGAACCGGGGGTGTAGGGCAGTTGGCCGGTATACTGGCCGGTGCGGTGGTACACGTCGATGTAGTTGACGCCGGCGGCGCGGATCATCACCCGCGCCTCGCCGGGGCCGGGTTCGGGCAGATCGACTTCTTCCAGACACATCACGTCTGGGCCGCCAAATTCGTGGACACGTATCGCTCTCATGGTTTGCCTCATTAGTAAAAGCCACAGACTTGGGAGAAGCATCCACATATTTCGCAGATTACGCAGATTTCAGAGACATATCTGCAAGGGGTATGATGCCTGTGAGTGCCTTATGTGGGCGTGGGCTTTCTTGTGTTCGTAGAGTAACGTCTTGAGGCGGGATTGTCGCGTTTCTGGCGGCACAGGCAAGGTATAGAAAGAGGTATGAAACGAATCTCATCTGACTCTTGGCCGCGGTCAGGGGCGGCGGCAGTTGGGTGGCATTTGCGTGGCAATCTCATCCCCAGTGAACGATCCGCTTGCGCGCCAAACAACTCTTTCTATAATGCCGTCGCTCGCCACAACAACGCCACCGCGTCACCACGAGCGCACAACAGCAGTGACGAAACGCCGGCTTGCCGGCCGCATAGGTGCAACACCAAGGGTAGTTCGCCGCGCCAGACGGCGTGGCTTGCAGTTAAAAACTAAATTGTGTCGAAGGAGAGTGTCAGATCATGTCAACCCGCAGAGTCAAGTTGTTCGTGCTCGTCGCCGCTGTCGTCATGTTCACCCTCATCCTTGGCGGCCGCACCGCCCGGCCCGCTCTGGCCGACGGCGACATCGTGCCGGGCCAATACATCGTCCAGCTGGCGCCCGGCCCCCGGGCCAATGCCGCCAACGTCGGCGCCGTAGCCAGTGACCTCGGCCGGGCCTATGGCCTGCGCATCTCCCACGTCTACGAGTATGCCCTCACCGGCTTCGCCGCGCGCATTCCGGCCACGCGCCTGGCGCAACTGCAAGCAGACCCGCGCGTCCTCTCAATTGAACCCGACCGCGTCTTCACCATCCAGGCCCAGACGCTGCCCACCGGCATCAACCGCATCGACGGCGAACTCAGCAGCACCGTCTCCGGCAACGGCTCCGGCTCGGTCAGCGTGGACGTGGCCGTGCTCGACACCGGCATCCAGACCAACCACCCCGACCTGAACGTGGTCGGCGG
>NZ_JAYRVJ010000236.1:0-6023 GCF_041918635.1 Promineifilum sp. (SeqCode) | reverse complement strand
TGGGGGCGACGGTCGGCGTCGCCTCAGGCGCTTGCCGGCAGGCCGCCAGGGCCAGCAACAAGACAAGCGCGAACAACGGATACAAGCGTTTCATGATGTGCCGTCTCCTTGCCATGCAGGCTTGCACACCAACCACCATCCGTGGCCCGCAAGCCTGTCAGTATAGCGTTGCTACAGAGCAAGGGGTTCGCAATGCGAGGGCAAACTTATGTATCTCTCATGGCGGAAGCGCCGCGGCCAAAATACTTAATAAGGAAGGATCCGCAGATTGCGTAGATTAAAGAGGCTCACGCAAAGAGCGCAAAGTTCACCAAGAACGCAAAGAAAGAATAAGCCTTGGCGTTCTTGGCGTTCTTAGCGTCCTTTGCGTGAGCCTCTTAATCTGCGAAATCTGCGGATCCTTCCTCTTTTCTTCCCCGCCCCGACGCCAGCGCCGCCCCGCCGACGATCAGCACACAGGCCGCGGCGATGACCCAACTCGGCTCGGCCAGCCGCATGGCAACCAACAATATCGTGGAGAGCAGCGGCGCGGCGTAGGCCAGCGCGCCGAGGGTCTGGATGTGGCCGCGCTTCACGCCATAGTCCCAGGTGTAGAACGCCGCGCCGACCGGCCCCAACCCCAGAGCGACGACGGCCGCCCACTGCCAGCCGCCCGGCCAGACCGTCTCCTCGAACAGCAGGTGGCAGACCAGGGCCAGCCCGGCCGTCGCCGCGCAGAATGCGCCGACGGCGCTGGTGGGAACCGCGCCCAGCCGCCGCGATAGCACCGAATAGCTCGACCAGATGACGGCGCAGGCCAGGGCGAAGGCGTAGCCCGCGGCGTACTGCGCGTCGAAGGTCAGCCCCCGGCTGCGCGTCACCAGCAGCGCCGCCCCGGCAAAGCCCAGCAGCGCCCCGGCCACCTGATAGCCGTGCAGTCGTTCGCCGGGCAGCAGCGCGGCGAACAGGACGATGAGCAGCGGCCAGAGGTAGGCGATGAGGCTGGCCTCCACCGGCGGGGCCAGCCGTAGGGCCATGAAGTAGGCGAAGTGGTAGCCGAACAGGCCGTATAGCCCCACCGCCCACGCCGCGAGTGGCACAGGTTTCTTAACCTGCGATCCCCCCTCCAGCCACAGGTTAAGAAACCTGTGCCACGCCAGACCGATCAGCGTCGCCAGCGTAAACGACATCGCCAACAACTGGAACGGGGGAATATCGCCGCTGAGGGTGGTCAGCGTCGCCAGCGTGGCCCACATGAGGACGGCCGTCGCGCCGACGAGCGTGCCGCGGCGGGTGGAGAAAGTTGTCATGCGGGGGGATTATAGCGGAGAGAAGAGAATGTCACGCAAAGACGCAAAGCGCGCAAAACCTAGAATTCTGGGCTTTGCGCGCTTTAGCGTCTTTGCGTGAGATACTGTCAGGCAAGGCAGTGAAGTGTGATACAATGCGCCCATGCGCGTCAGAAACCTGTTTCTCTTCGGCGCGCCGCGGTTCGAAGTCGAAGGCCAGTTCATCAGTTTTCATCGCAACCGCGCGCTGGCGCTGGCGGCCGTGCTGGCCGTTAGCCCCGAACCGCAGGCGCGCGATAGCCTGCTGGCCTTGCTCTGGCCGGTGTTCGAGACGGATGACGCGCGCAATAACCTTCGCCGCGAACTGTCCCACCTCCGCGCGCTCCTGGGCGAGGACGCGCTCATCGCCGACCGGAGCACGGTTGTCCTGAATCGCTCGACCCTTCACGTCGATCTGTGGGCCTTCGAGCAACGCCTGGACGAGGCCCGCGCCCACCAGGCCTCCCACCCCGGCTCACTCTGCGACGCCTGCGCGCGGTCGCTCGGCGCGGCCGTCGACCTGTACACCGCGGACTTTCTAGCCGGCTTCGGCCTACCCGACAGCCCGGCGTTCGATGAGTGGCAGTCGCTCGAACGGGAGCGGCTGCGCCGGCTGGCGGTCGGGGCGCTGGATCGGTTGGCGGCGTGGCGGCAGGGGCGTGGGGAGCACGAGAGCGCCGCCGGCCTGGCCCAACGCCTGCTCTCTCTGGAGCCGCTTCACGAGCCGGCCCATCGCCTCCTCATGGAGGCCCTCGCCGCTTCGGGGCAAAGGCCGGCAGCGCTGCGTCACTATGACCGGCTACGCCTGCGGCTGGCCGAAGAGGTGGGCGCGGAGCCAGAGCCGGCCACGACCGAATTGATTGAGGTCATCCGGCGTGCAGCCGGCGTGTCTGGCACGCCCGACCGCCCCGCAATCGAGGTGGCCGGCCCAGTTCCCGTGCTCCTGCCCACCCACGCGACCCCCTTCATCGGCCGGCTGGCGGCGGTGGCGGCGCTCATCGAGATACTGGAGGACGCTCATACTCATCTGCTGACGCTGACCGGGCCGGGCGGCATGGGCAAGACGCGACTCGCTGTCAGGGCCGCGCGAGAACTGGCCGGGCGCGACGTCCACCGCTTCCCCGACGGCGTCATCTTCGTCTCCCTGGCGGGGCTGTCGCTCGTGGAGGGGATTCCGGCGGCCATCGCTGACGCGCTCGACTTTTCGTTTCGCGCCGATGGCAACGCGCCGCCGCCCGATCGCCAGTTGCTTAACTACCTGCGCCGCCGCCGTCTGTTGCTCGTGTTGGACAATCTGGAACACCTGCTCGATGAGGGCGGCGCGGCCTTCCCGGCCGAGATCGCCCGCGCCGCGCCGGGGGTGGCCGTGCTGGTCACGTCGCGCTTCCGCCTCAACGTCGCCGGCGAGCGCCTCTACCCCGTGTCGGGCCTGGACACGCCGGCAGAGGCCGCGACCGGCGGGGACGTGGACGCCGCGCTGACCTTCAGCGCCGTGGCGCTATTCGCCGAGGCGGCGCGGCGCGTCCGGCCCGGCTTCGCGCTGACCTCTGACAACGTCGCCGCCGTCGCCGCCATCTGCCGCCAGGTCGGTGGGATGCCCCTGGCGATTGAGATGGCCGCCGCCTGGCTGGAAGCGCTGACGCTGCCGGAGATCGCCGCCGAGATTCAGCGCGGCCTGGATATCCTGGCCACCGACTTGCGCGACGTGCCCGACCGGCAGCGCAGCATCCGCGCCGTGTGCGACGCCAGCTTCCGGCTGCTGACCGAGGCCGAGCGGGCCATCCTGCCCTGCCTGGCCATGTTCCGCGACGGCTTCACGCGCGAAGCGGCCGAGGCGCTGGCCCAAACGGACGAAGCGGACGCCCGCGGCAAGCCCGGGTTTCTCCAGATTCTCCTCGCGCTGGTCCACAAATCGTGGTTGAGCCGCGACGAGGACGGCCGCTTCCAGATGCACGAGTTGCTGCGCCAGTACGCCGAGGAGCAGTTGGGCGCGACCCGCGAGGCGACGGCCGAACGCCACGCCCGCTTCTTCGCCGGCTATCTGGAGCGCCTCTGGCCGCGGCTCTATGGCGCCGGCCAATTGGCGGCGCGCGACGCCATCGCCGCCGACATCGGCAACGTGCTGGCCGCCTGGGAGTGGTTCACGCGGCGCGGCGAGCTGACTCCCCTGGCCCGGCAAATGCTGCTGCCCCTCTACTTCTACTTCCTCATCCGCTACCAGACGAACAACCTCCTCGAGTTGCTGGATTGGACTATCGCCAACGCCGCGCCCGGCGACGGCAACGAGGCGGCCCGTCTGATGGTGCGTTGCGCCCGCGCCGCACCCCTGACGAACATGAACGTCTTCTGGTGGAGCGACCCCGATCTGATTGAACTGTGGCGGTCCGTATCGGCGCTGGAGCGGACCGAGGGGCTGGGATACTGGTACATCCGGCTGGCCGAGCAGGTAGGCATCCACCACGATCCCGTCGCGGGCCGGGCGGCGCTGCGCGAACGGGCCACGCGCGCCGCCGCTGGCGATGACTGGCTGCTGACCGAAGCCCGGCGCTCACTGGCAAACCTGCTGGTCGCTTCCGGGACCGGCCGGGCCGACTGGATCGAGGCGCATGAGATGTTGCGAGAGGCGGCCGCCGCCTACGAGCGGTCGGGCAACACGTTCGCGCTGGCCTTGACACTCCATGAACTCGCCAGAGTGGGCGGCCATACCCTCACCGCGGCCGAAAGGCTGGCGATGCTTGACCGCGTGGGCGGCCTGATGGAAACCCTGGGCATCTCCCACATTGGCTGGGATTGGAGCTGGAACAGTCTGGTCACTCGCGTCCGCATGGGCCGTCTAGAGGGACTGTTCGAGCCGCTTCATAAGGCGCGCACTCAAGCCCAGGAGCGGGGCGACCGCATCCAGGAAGTCAACATCCTGAGCTGGGAGAGCACCTACGCGCTGCGCTACAGCACCACAGACCACGCCATTCATGTCCGACTCGAGGCGTTGACGATCGACCACGAAGCCAGTTTCTTCGACGACGTTCTCTGGGGGTGGTGGAATCTGGGCGAAATCTATCGCGTCCGGGGCGACCTGGCGGCGGCGCGTGACTACTGCGAGCAAGCGCTGGTGGGCTTCAGCAAATTGGCCGACCCGATGGGCCTCTCCTACTGCGAGTTCGGCTTCGGCGCGCTGGCCCTGATCGCCGGCGACGCCGTCGAGGCGCACGAGCGGTTGGGTCGCTACGTGGAGATGTCGCGGACCATGCCGACCAACTGGTGGAATGAGGCGTACGCCGTGATCTGGCTGGCCCGGGCCAAGACCGCCCTGGGTCGCCACGACGATGCGGCGACTGCGCTCAGCGACGCGCTGCGCCTGCTGGTGGCCCGCGAAGATTATGAGCTAGGGCCGTGGGCGCTGGCCGCCGCGGCCGAACTCGCCCTGGCCGCCGGACGGCCGGCGGTGTGCGCCGCGCTATGCGCCCTGCTCCGGCCTCTGCCCCAGACCTGGGCCGAGACGCGGGCGCTGCTGGACACGCTGGCGACCCGGGCGGGCGCGGCCGGTTTCACCGTGGCCGAACCGACCGCGCCCCTCCCGGCAGCCGACCTGGAGGCGCTGCTCGACCGCGTGGCCGGCCTGCCCGACGCGCCGGCGGCCGAATGGCTGGAGGGTGTCGCGCGGCACGTTGCTCCCCTGTTAGCGACCGTGTGAACAAACGCACCAAGCGCCTGTCGGGTAGACCGGCAGGCGCTTGATCAGCAACGGGGTGGGCGTCGCTGTTCTATTCGGGCGGCAGTATCGTGGCCGTCAGTTCGAGCACCGCCTCCGGCCGCGCCGGGTCGTTGGTCGACAGCATCACCTGGCGCATCAGCGCGCCGCGCAAGTCTGGCCCATGCGCGCCGGAGTCGAAGGCGATGTGGAGCGTGCCCGTCGCGCCGGGGGCGATAGTCATCGGCTCCAGCGTAGCCGTCGTGCAGCCGCAGGAAGTCGTCACCGCGTCCACCACCAGCGGCGCGCCGCCCGCGTTGGTGACGGTCACGTCCCGTTCGACGATCTGCCCATTGGGCACGCCGCCCAGGTCGAGCGCAGTGACGTCGAAGCGGATCGACGGCCCCTCGGTCGCCCCTGCCGTCCCGCCGCAGGCCGCTACGACGAGTGGCAATAGAAGCATCAACAATAGTGTAACCTTCCGCATGATTCCTCCAGAAGCGATCCACAGATTTCGCAGATTGCGCAGCTTGGGAAGAGGTTCACGCAAAGGGCGCTAAGGGTGCAAAGCTCGCAAAAATTCTTCTTGGCGTTCTTGGCGACCTTGGCGCACTTTGCGTGAGCTTCTCAATCTGCGTAATCTGCGAAATCTGCGGATTATTTTCTTAGTGTTCTGACATAGCCGGCATCTCGCCCGCAGCGCCGGCCGTGAGCGGCGTCGGCGGGCCAAAGGCGGCGTAGTGGCGCTCCATGTAGGCGCGGATCAATTCCGGCGATGTGCCACCATCGAGTAACCACATCTGATCCTGCGTGATGTCGACGCAGACGGTGCAATTGACCGCATGGAAATCGAACACCAGCGTCCCATCCGCCTGCGCCTCGGACACGTAGCAGTCATAAGACGAGACGTGACCCAGCCCGACGCAACCGCAGTAGCACGGCACTTGCTCGGCCGCCGCCCGGTTGGCAACGGCGAAGCGGTACGCCTCCTGTGTGCGCGCGCCGGCCGCCTGCACCTCGGCCGGCAT
>NZ_JAYRVJ010000235.1:0-4293 GCF_041918635.1 Promineifilum sp. (SeqCode) | reverse complement strand
CGTGCTTTCCGGATCAATATCAATCACCCACGGCTGCGGAATGTGCAAATCGTCCAGCAGGCGGTGGGGGTCGGGGGAGTAGATGATGAGGTGCCAGCGGTAGCGGCCGTCCAGCCGGGTGAAGTAGGCCGGCATGGGGCCTAGAATCTCCGTGGCCGCCAGCGACCGCTCGCGCACGGCCAGGGCCAGCACCTGGGCCATGTCCTCGGCCAGGCGCTTGGCGCGGTCGTTGACGGGGTCGGAGATGAGCAGGCGGGCCATGCGCCGGAAGGGGGGCAGGGCGCGCTGCGTGCGGAAGCGAATCTCCTCGACGTAGAAGCCGGCGTAGTCGTGGTCGGCCGCGGCGCGCACGGCGTAGTGCTCGGGCTGGTAGGTCTGGATGAGCACGCGCCCGCCCAGCAGGCCCCGCCCCGCCCGCCCCGCCACCTGGGCCAACACCTGGAAGACGCGCTCGCCCGTATTGTAGTCGGGCAGCCCCAGGGCGATGTCGGCCGAGATGACGCCCACCAGCGTGACGAAGGGCAGGTCCAGCCCCTTGGCGATCATCTGTGTACCCACCAGGATGTCGGCCTCGCGGTTGATGAAGCCGGCCAATAGCGCCTCGTGGGAGCCGGTGTCGGCCGTCGTGTCGCGGTCCCAACGGATGAGGCGCGCCCCCGGCCAGCGCTCGCGCACCAGCGCCTCCAGCCGCTCTGTGCCCAGGCCGAAGAAGCGGATGCGCTCCGAGCCGCAGGTGGGGCAGACCTGGGGATACGCCTCGCGCCGGCCGCACTGGTGGCAGACCAGCATCATGTTGGGCTGGTGGTAGGTCAGGGGGATGCCGCAGCGGGGGCAGCTCATCACGTGGCCGCAGTCGCGGCAGTTGACGAAGGTGGACGTGCCGCGCCGGTTGAGGAAGAGGATGGACTGCTCGCCGCGGGCCAGCGTCTCGGTGATGGCCGCGTCGAGGGCGCGGCTGAAGACGGAGCGGTTGCCGGCGCGCAACTCCTGGCGCATGTCCACGACCTGGATGGGCGGCAAGGGGATGGTCAGGGCGTCGTCGTGGGTCAGGATGTCTTCCCCGCCGCCCCCCTCGGCCAGCGGGCGGTAGCGGCTCTCCACGTGGAGGCGGTCGGCCTGGCCCTGGATGCGCTGGCGGTGGCCCATGATGCGCTTGGGCAGTTCGAGCAGCTGGTAGCGGCCGGCGCGCGCGCGGTGGTAGGTGACCACATCGGGCGTGGCGCTGCCCAGGATGACGGTCGCGCCGGTGAGGCGGGCCAGGGCGATGGCCGCGTCGCGGGCGTGGTAGTAGGGCGGCGGCACGGGCGGCGTCTGCTTGTAGCTGCTGTCGTGCTCCTCATCGACGACGATGACGCCCAGGTTGGGCAAGGGGGCGAAGAGGGCGCTGCGCGGGCCGATGGCGATGTCGAACAGGCCGCGCCGCGCCCGCCGCCACGTGTCGTAGCGCTCGCCGTCGCTGAGCGAGCTGTGGAGCACGGCCACGCGGCCGGGGAAGCGGGCGGCAAAGCGGCGCACCGTCTGCGGCGTCAGGGCGATCTCCGGCACGAGGACGATGGCCCGCTGCCCGCGCTCCAGGGCGAAGTCGATGGCCCGCATGTAGATCTCGGTCTTGCCGCTGCCCGTCACGCCGTGCAGCAAAAAGGGCGTGGTCGCATCAAGCGGGTTCGTAGCGTCAGAGTCGTCGTCATCAAGGGTCAGCGGCGAGTGGTCACTAGTCAGTGACCGCTCCCCCGCTCCCCCGCTCCCCCGCTCCCCCGCTTCTTCCTCCCCCTCAATCATCGCCACCTTCACCCGCCCCCACACCCGCGCCTGATCCAGCGTCAGCCCGGGCGGGTCGGCGGGGGTGAAGTCGCGGTCGGCCAGCGAGTCGCGCCACACTTCGGCGGCGCTGAGGCGGATGAGGTCAAGCTCCGCCAGCCGCTCCAGGTGCTTGTGGGTGGCGCTGGTCTGGGCGTAGATATCGCCGACGGCCAGGGCGCGCCCTTCGCGGGCCAGCAGGTCGAGGACGGCCCCGTAGGTCTCGGCCTTGCGCAGGCGCAGGATGTGACCGTGGACGCGGCGGTCGGGGATGGTCAGGCTGACCGTGGCCGGCTGGGCCTCGACGCGCACCAGGCCGGCCGCCGCCAGCGCGGGCAGTAGGCTGGGGTCGGGCAGGGCGTCGGGCGCGGCCGGCAGGTGGGCCAGCGCGGCGGCGTACTCGTCGGGGGCCTTCCGGCCGGGCACGGGCACGACCACCGCCTGCGCCGGGAAGCAGGCGATCAGCCCCTCGGCGGCCAGTGCCTCCAGGTGGGCGCGCCTGGCCCCGGTGGCCTCGCGCACGGCGGCCTCGGCCGGCAGGGGGTCGGCCAGTTCGGCCAGATGGTGCAGCACGTCGGCGGCCTTGCTGGCGCGGCCCAGCTCGGCGGCGGCGGCGCGGATGCGGGCCGGCGGGGCGATGAGTTCGGCGGTGCGCACCTGCTTGGGGCGGGCGCGCGGCGGGTCGAGGACGGAAGCGCGGCGCAGGATGCCGCGCCGGACGAGCTGGGTGGCGGCGGGCTGCCAATCCACGTCCTTCAGGGCGCGGTTGATCTGCCGGCCGCGCAGGTCGCCGCGGGCGCGCAGCAGCTCGACGACCTGGGATTGGGCGGCGGTCAGCTGGCCGGAGCCGTCCCAGCGGGGGGCGACGTCGTAGGTGACGTCGGCCCAGCGCGTCAGGCCGGGGGGCAGCAGCAGGCGGAAGCAGGCGTTGAGCGGGGCCAGGTAGCGGCGGCTGAGCCAGCGGGCCAGCTCGATCTGCCAGGGCCAGAGCACGGGGTCGGGGTCGATGAGGCCGATGATGGGCTTGGTCTCCTCGACCGGGGCGCTGTCGGCGAAGGCGACGACGATGCCCTGGGCCAGCCGGCGGCCGAACTCGACCTCGACCAGGTGGCCGATGGCGAGTTGCGGTCGGAGGTCGGCGGGGATGTGGTAGTGGTAGGTATCCGAAAGCGCTTTCTCAATATTGACGACAACTTCAGCATATTGGGCAGCGGGCATGGGGTCTATTCTAACATGTTGTAACGCGGGATGGTATCCCGCCTCCGCGTTGTAGCGCGGGATGGTATCCCGCCTCTGGGGAAGCCAGGGCAATCGCCTACTCGTTTCGTCCGCCTTGCGCCAACGGTTGAAACCCGTTGGCTGGCAGGCCAAACGCGTTGTTGAGACTTAACAAAAGAATACAGATACCGCTCAGCAAGCTCTGGGCCGGGCCGCCCCGGGCTGAAGCCCCGGGGCTAGTGAACAACGGCCCGTGAACGGGCCTTGCAGACACACGCGCTGGGCAGCCGGTCTCGGCCGGCGTTGTTGACTAGCCCGGCGCCTTCAGGCCCGGGCGGCGTGGTGGGCAGAGAGCCTGGACGGGGCGCTATACCCGGCCTCTCCTACCGGTCGAGGCTTGTCCCTGGTTGGCTTTGCCAACTTGACCCTGTATATCCGTATTCTCTTGTTAATGCTCAAAAACGCCTTGCCGCGGCGGCTTCGACCCGGTTTCAACGGGTTTGGCCTATCAACCGCAGCGTTTCAACCCGCGGCGGGCAAATAGGCGATTGTCCTGGGGGAAGCAAAGAGGCGGGTTGCCAACCCGCGCTACAAGCGCTACAAGTCAATCCCCATATCCTCCCCCAACTGCTCCAGCGCCTTGTCCAGCCACTCCATGTCGGCCATGTGGGCGAGGTGGGGGTTCAGGCGCAGCTGGTGGGTCAGCAGGATGGCGACGGTGCGCACGCCGTTGAAGACCAGCACCGACAGGCGGCGGGCGTCGTCGATGGTCAGGGTGGGCTGCTGAGCGCGCCAGAGGCGCATCAGGTCGTCCAGCACGTCGCGGGCATTGGTCACTTCCGGCCACAGGTCTAACGGCTTCGTCCCGGCGGCCGGGGACACAGGTGAGTTAAAGGTTTGGCTTGTCATGTGCCCACGATAGCATAGCGCGAGGGGGCGTGGCTATTCAATTTCTGGCTAGGGGGTAGGGGCTAGGGAAGCGCGCTTCGCGCCACTGCGCCGCCCGCATCTGAGGATGCGGACTCCGAACCGGCGCCGCCAACGGAACGCCGCCAACGGAGCGCGGCCAACGGAGTGCCGCCAACGGAACGCCGCCAACGGAGCGCGGCCAACGGGACGCCGCCAACGGAGCGCGGCCAACGGAACGCCGCCAACGGAGCGCGGCCAACGGAACGCGGCCAACGGAGCGCGGCCAACGGGACGCCGCCAACGGAGCGCGGCCAACGGAGTGCGGCCAACGGAGTGCGCATCCTCAGATGCGCGCTTGCGCGCTTCGCG
>NZ_JAYRVJ010000234.1:0-2456 GCF_041918635.1 Promineifilum sp. (SeqCode) | reverse complement strand
CAGGGCCGCTTCATCATTGTCATGCCTCTCGGTTTTTAAAGGTCACTACAGGTTACACAAATAACACCGCTCGCGCCGAAAAGAAGCGGTGAAAATTCCGACCCAATGGCATCAGGTGATGAAATCCACCGCGACGATAGTTTCGGCCGCCTCGCGCATGTAGGCCAACACCGGCGCGTGCACCGGGTGGGTCTGGTACGCATCCAGACCGGCCAGGTCGTCGAAACGAGCGATGAGCGCCAGATCGTAGGATCGCCCGGAGTGGAGAACGTCCTCGCCCACTTCGATAGCTAACAGCGTGGGAATGTTGCCGGCGAGCGTATCGAGCCGGGCGCGCGCTTGCGCCACGCTCCCCGGACTGCGATCCTTAAACTTGAAAAGGACAACGTGTGTCAACATCGTTTCACCCAATGGCGCGCGAGTATAGCGACGCCACATAATTGTACCTGAGGTTTTTTACTTACCTTTGTTGCTATAGATAGGATTTGTACTGGCGGGTGACCGTATTGCTCTCGCCCAGTAACTCAAAGATCGCTTCCATGACCGCGCGAGTGCGGGCGCGGGCGTCGCCGGTTTCCTGATTATAGGCAGCCAACAGGCTATACAACGCCGCCGACGGTTCCTTGCGCGACCAGGCGGCGAGCGCGGCGTGATGGTGCTCCGCCGTCGCCCCACTCTGGGGCGCGTGGCACAGATAGCCAGCCAGTGGCAGCAGCCGGCTGGCTTCGCTACCACCGAGACCTTGTAACAGCCGCTCGGCGGCGCAGCCATCGCCCCGGCTCAGCAGCTCGCGCGCCTGCCGCAGGCGGGTAGCCGGGTCCTGGGGCGGCTCGGGCGAGCGCTGTTGTGCTGGACGGTCGCCGACGTTCTTCCGGATGAACTGGCGCACGGCCGGCTCCGGCAGCGCGCCGACGAACTCGTCTACGACGCGCCCGTCGCGGAATGCCTTCACGTTGGGGATGCCGCGCACGTGGTAGCGCCGGGCGAGGTCAGGGTTTTCGTCGCTATTGATCTTCGCCAGCACAAAGCCGCTGTCCGGTTCGGCCGCCAGCCGCTCCAGCACCGGGCTGAGCATCCGGCACGGCCCACACCACGGCGCCCAAAAGTCCACGACGACCAACTCCTCGGCCGAGTGTTGCAGCACATCCCTCTCAAAACTCAACTCATTGACATCGATGATTGCACTCATACGTCCTCCCGAGGCGGCGGGTCAAAGCCAGAGCACTTCGGCTGCCGCGCGCTGTTCTTATCGGCTACATACATACATCTAACACCATTCTTACGTCCCCATTCTACCTTA
Organism: Promineifilum sp. (SeqCode); assembly: GCF_041918635.1. NCBI lineage: Bacteria > Bacillati > Chloroflexota > Ardenticatenia > Promineifilales (SeqCode) > Promineifilaceae (SeqCode) > Promineifilum (SeqCode) > Promineifilum sp. (SeqCode). The sequence goes on along the minus strand of NZ_JAYRVJ010000234.1, from coordinate 1,156 downwards.
AGGCGTATGCGGTGGGCGATCTTCGGAAGCCCTGCGTTGCGCCCAACACCCCAATCCGTGTCTACCGCGCCTTATTAGACGCAACAAACTGAATAAGCACTCGGAGGTGTACGCATGGCTAGTAGAAATCGTTGGCTCCCCGCGCGCGCGTGGGACCGCGACTTGTTTGAAGAGATGGATCGCATGTTTGACGAGCCCTTTTTCGGCCGCCGCGGGATGGACCGCGAGCAGAATTGGGGCCTCCCTCTCGATGTGGCCGAGAACGAGAACAACTACGTCGTCCGCGCGTCGATCCCCGGCATCAACCCCGATGACCTGGACATCTCCCTGACCGACAACGTCCTGACCATTCGCGGCGAGATGAAGCATGAGAGCGAAGACACGGGCGACCGCTGGGTCGTACGCGAGCGGCGCGGCGGCAGCTTCACCCGCAGCATCAGCTTCCCAATGGCTGTGGACTCGGAGCGCGCCGAGGCGTCGTGCGAGAACGGCGTGCTGACGTTGCGCCTGCCCAAAGTGGAGACGGCCCGGCCGCGGCGTATCAACATCGGCGGCGGCAGCGGCCGCCGTGTGGTTGAGGGGCAGACGGCCGGGACGGTGGCCGCCAGCGGCCAGGCGGGCGCCACACCGACCGGCAACCGCCCCGCCAGCAGCGCGGGCTGGCCGGAAGGGCAAGCCACCACCGATGTACCCCAGACGGAGAGCCAGCGCGAGGGCATAGGCTGGACTGAGGGGCAAAGCACCGAGGGCTGGGAGCAGGGCGAGCCTCACAGCGGCGGCTGGACGGAAGGCCAGAGCGAGACCTGGGACGAGAAGACCCCGCGCAGCGCCGGTTGGACGGAAGGACAGCGCGGCCAGTCGTAACGCCTAGTATCTGGCCTAAAACGCCGAACAGATAGCGAACGATAAGAGGCAGCCTGGTGGCTGCCTCTTTCACATGGTCTAGCGCCTAGCTTCCTCTAACATCCTTCTTACCCATTTCTGACTTCGTGGTAGCATAATAGGGCACAGTGGACGAATAGGCTTATTCAGCGTGTCCGCGGCCGAGCACGAGAGAGATTCAAGTCTGATTATGGAATACAAGGATTATTACAAGACGCTGGGCGTCAAAAAGAACGCCAGCGCCGATGACATCAAAAAAGCATATCGCAAGCTG
>NZ_JAYRVJ010000233.1:0-6841 GCF_041918635.1 Promineifilum sp. (SeqCode) | reverse complement strand
GACCTCATCCGGGCCGAATGGGTTCCCGGCACGCAGGACATCTACACCAACTTCAGCCTCTACTTCGACGGCTCCGACGTGGGCCTGACGACGGCCGGCGAGCGCATCGACGCCGTCTACGTCCTGGAGGTGCGCGACACGCCGGCTGCCTACTCCTGCGCGCGCATGGCCCTCATCAGTACCGTCGGGGCCTATCGCGTGCCCGACGGGGCCGGCGGCTGGCTCTCCGGCGGCGGCGAGGACGTGCTGGCCTTCTGCGGCAGCCGCTTCGGCGCGGACACAGCCGGGACGTGGTTCCCCTACCACGATGGCTCGGCCGAAGGGCTGCCGCGCAACGCCCTCATCGCCCTGGCCCATGAGGAGACGCGCAAAGGGTTCGACCGCTTCAACTTTCTGACCCAGGGCGCGTTCGCCGCAGACCGGGCAAACGGCAGCCACTCCGAGGTGTTCGAGTACTTAGGCCATAACGGCCAATACCGCGTCCCGCTATTCAGCTTCCCCGACCGCGCCGGGACGACCGACCGGATCGACAGCTTCCACATCTACTATCGCACCGGGCCGGGCGTGCCCCCGACTTCGACCCCGCCGCCCTATCCGTATCCATAAGTGGCAGGGGAGCGGGGGAGCAGGGGGGCGGGGGTGCACCCGCCCCCCTGCTCTCCCGCTCTTTGTCCCGAATTTATCCCCGATATAGAGTGACCGTGCCGCGAATTGTGGTACGATAGAGGGTATCAGGCGGTCAGCCAGGCCCCCGCGCCGGCAACCGCTCCACCTTTCCCTCATGGATCGAGCAATTCACAGATGACCAGCTTGTCGTGGATACGCCGCTGCGGAACGTGCGTCATCGGCGACATCGGTGAAATCTGTGGCTGCTTCTTCCGTCAACAAAAGGATGTGAACCCATGGACAAGCAAACCCTGATCGACCACCTGAACCACGACCTGGCCGAAGAGTTGGCCGCCGTCATTCAGTACACCACCTACGCCGCCAAAGTGACCGGCCCCTACCGGCCCCAGTTGGAGCAGTTCTTCCTGGCCGAAGTGCCGGACGAGCAGCTGCACGCCCAATTCCTGGCCAACAAGGTTGTCGCCCTGGGCGGCGAGCCGACGACCACCCCCAGCGCCGTTAAGGTCGCGGCCACCAACAAGGAGATGCTCCAGGCCGTTCTGGAGGCCGAGACCCGCGCCGTGAAGGGCTACACCGAGCGCGCCGAGGAGGCCGATGCCTTTGGCGACGTGGGCCTGAAGGTGCAGCTAGAGGACATGGTGCGCGACGAGACGGGCCACCGCGAAGAGACGGAACGCATCCTGCGCGACTGGCCGCTCTGATCAATTAGGAATTAGGAATGATGAATGCAAGCGCCTGGGCTCTTGATTTCCAATTTCATAATTCCTAATTCCTAAGTGCTCCTGGCCCCGTCGTTCAGTTCTCCACGACGAGCCACAGTCCGCCCACCGGGTGGCGCGTTTCCGCGTCATACTGCGCCACTTCGACCACATGGAGATCGCCGGGCCGGGTGTCGGGATTGCGCACCACGGTCAGGACGGCGCGTCTGGCCTCGCCCGGTTCCAGTCTGACCTCCGTCATCACGCGCGTGGTGGGTTGCTGCCTGTCGGCCACATCGTGGGCCAGCTCCGGCAGAACGCCGAAATGGACGCCGCGCGCCTCCCGGTCAACCGGATCGCCAATAGTCAGCGCGAAGTTGCGCAGCGGCCTGTCGTCGAACTGGGCGAAGCGGCAGCCCACCTGCGCCCGCAGCATGGCCAGGTTCTCGGCCGCGGGTTCGACCTGGTCAACACGCAGAAAGAAGGTGCGCGCTTCCGGCAAGGGATTGACCACCATGAAGCCGAACGACATCGCTTGCGTTTCCTTAGGCAGCGGGACGACGTGGAGATTGCGCTGGGCGACGTGCCGGTCGTTGGCCACGTCGAAGATGGCCGGGTTGACGTAGGTATCGTTGGGGATGATCAGGCTACAACGCGCCAGCATGCAGCGATGGGTAGGGCCGGGCAGGGGGGTCCAGCTCAGCACGGCATCGTTCGTGCTGGTGGGGGCGACGTCAATGTAGACGCCGCCGACGTAGACCGCCGTTGCCGGTGTCCAGCCGGTCGTGGGATCGGCCACAAAGGCATCTACCCAGACGCCGATGGCTGGCAGGCCGCCGCCGTTGCGCACCGTGATCCGTACCTCGTTCGCCACGCCGGCCTGCGGGTCGTCGCCCGGCATGCCGCCGGGCGGGATCACCGTGATGTCGGGGCTTAGCCACTGGGGGGGCGCGGATGGTTCGACGCCCGTGTCGGCTACGTTGTCGCGGATGTAGAGATACGTTCGGCCCTCGAACGGCCGATCTTCTGGGTTATCATCATCATGTCCGCCTGGTCTATCGAACATTACGCACCTCCCCTACGACAGATATGAGTCTTCGACCGGCACGGGGTTGTTCGGTTCGACGTTGGGCGGGTCCTGGGCGCGCCACGTTTTCCAACCATAGCCCCGGTCACCATCGAGGTTGAAGTCGGGCATGACCGCCGGCTGGTTCAAAAAACGGAGGATCAACCGGGCGCTGAAGTTCATGCAGTTGCCGAACTGCGCCGTGCTCCACGTGCTCTGGTCAACTTCGTGCGTCCAGGCAGGGTCGCCCGTGGTTCGCTCGTTGCAGTCGTTCGGCGTGAATTTGCCATCGGCGACGCTCAGATCGTATGGCCCCCTACAGTCGTAGAGCGCCTCGATTACCGGGTCGAACGCAAACGAGCCGGTGATGAAAGCCTCCGGGAACACGCCATAGAGCGGCAAGGGGAGCGCCTCGGTGAAGGGTAACTCCACCGGGGTGGTGGGGTAGCGGAAGTGGTGCTCGGTGGATTTGAGCGTATTGACGTCGAACAGGTAGTGCTCAACCTGCTTGTGGGGATAGACGCAAGGGCTGACGAAGCCGCCGCCCCCGGTGAGGCTCACAAAGCTCGTGTTCAACAGCGCCCGCCGCCACGGTTCCTTCAACAGGTCTTGCGGTTCGGGCATGAAGTAGCCCCCCAAAACGAGCGTGAACCGCAGGTTGTCGTAGATCTGATAGACGCCCTTGTGGGCCTGGTAGAGCAGCCACTTGAGCAGCGCCAGGGCTTCGGTGATGGGCAGGAGGGCGATGTCAACGATGTGGGTCACTATCCAGGTGATGGTATACAGAATGGTCTCCAGCAGCCATTTGACGAACTCCAGGATGGCAGCGAAGATAGCCAGAATGCTGAAGCCGCCACCGCCGCCGCCACCGCCACCGCCGCCGCCGGGAAAGGACGGCAGGCCGCTGACGTAGTCGGTGACCAGGCCCGCGGCGGCGCTGCCCGGCGGAGGAACAGGGGTGGGCGGGTGCATAGAGCCGAAACTGGTGACGCGCTTGAACCACATGAGCCAGAGGCGGTAGGTGTCGTCGAGGTCGTCGAAGCTAAAGGTGACGGGGTGGGGCATGCCGCTGTAGACCTCGTCCATCGCCTGCAGGATCATGCTGCCCAGTTCCGGCGGCAGTTTCTCGTCGGGAAACGCACACAATCGGTAGTAGTAGCTGCCGTTGATGGCGTTGGAGACGTAGGTGTCATCGGAAGTCAGGTTGAGGCAGGCGATCGTGCCCGGACTGTCCGGGTAGAAATTGCGGGCATAGGCGTCAATCCAGTTCTCGACCAGCTTGTGCCGTTTCCAGTGCATCCGGTAGGGCCCGCCGACGATGCTGTTGACGAAGGGATGACCGACGACGTCCGTGCCGATGTGGCTGGCATAACCCAGCACGTAACGCTGCAAGTTCTTATCCCCGGCGGCCGTGGCGATGTCCCACAGCCGCTCACAGAACTGCCCCGTGCGCCGATAGTGGAGGAAGTCGAACCAGTACCACTCATTTTCCGGAGCGCCGGACTGGACTTTGGGGTAGAAGGGGTAGAAGAGATCGATGTTGCCGGTTATCACGCTGCCGATGGCAGTCATGGCCGTGGTGCTGATAGCGTCAATGAGCGCGCCCAGGTCACCGAACACGCCGGCGAAGAAAGTCTCATCAATGAAGGTCGTCACGTCGTCAATCGCGTCGGCGATGGGTTTGACGTTCTCTTCGTAGAACTCGATGAATGGCTCCAGCGCATCGTAGGCGTCGAAGAGGAAGTTGGTCAGGTCGCCAAGAGGGCCAGGGTACTCGCGCATGGAAAAGAACAGGAAGTCGGGCCCCATACTGCCAAATCCGGCGTAAGGGCTACACGGGTCGGTGGCCAGCAAGTCCGCCAGATCGGGCGGCTGTTTCATGGAAATGGCCGTGCGGCGCAACCGCTCGGCCAGACGCTGCTGGACGATCAAATGCGTAATTGGACCGGGCATGAACATCGCTCCTGGTCATGCATTACACCCCTCGCGAATGCATGACGATAACCGGCTGGTCGACTGGCGGGTCGCAAATATGGTAGCCTGGTATGCAATGTAACGATGCTGGCAACGTGTGCCAGACATGATAGCTGAGAAAATTCGGCAACTCAATAAAGCAAATTACCTATCATCAGCCACAGGGGTTGTCAACTGCTTGCACTGCGCCGTGACTGTGCTACACTAGCATTCCAGTGTGCGCGAAGACTGACATACTGGCCGCGGCGCGAGACGCCGCAACACCTTCCCGCCCCGGCCACTTCCCGGCCCGGCGAGAAGGCGATCTACTCACCCCTTATAGCCTGATCCTTTTGGATCAGGCTTTTTTTTGCCGGGTGGCAGCGGAGCAGGGGGGCCGGGGAGCGGGGGAGCGGGGGAGCAAGCCTTCCCTACCCACGCCACGCGCATCTGAGGATGCGCACTCCATAAGCGTGGCGCTCTCCCCTGCCCCCCTGCTCCCCCGCTCCCCCGCGCCTCAGGAGACCCTATGACCGACCTCATCCTCCCCGGCCTCATCGACGTTCACACCCACCTGCGCGTGCCCGGCGGCGCGCACAAGGAGGACTTCGCCACCGGCACGGCCGCCGCGCTGGCCGGCGGGATCACGCTGCTGCTGGCGATGCCCAACACCAGTCCGCCGCTGACTACGCCGGCCGCCCTGGCTGCGGCCCGCGCCGCCGCCGCGGCCGACGCCCGCTGCGACGTGGGCCTGTTCGCCGGCGCCGCCCCGGCCGACATCGACCAGTTGCCCGCGTTGGCCCCCGACGCCGCGGCCCTGAAGATCTACCTCAACGACACCTTCGGTCGCCTGCGCGTCGATGACCTGCCGACCCTCGTCGCCTGCTTCCAGACCTGGCCGCGCGAAAAGCTCATCGCCCTCCACGCCGAGAAGCAGAGCGTGGCCGTCGCCATTGGTCTGGCGGCCATCTACGACCGCGCCGTTCACATCTGTCACGTCAGCCGGCGCGAGGAGATCGAGCTAATCGCCGACGCCAAGGGGCGCGGCCTGCTCGTCACCTGCGAGGTGACGCCGCATCACCTGTTCCTGAGCCAGGCCGACGCCGCCCGGTTGGGCCCGCTGGGCGACATGCGGCCGGTGCTGGGCGCGGCCGACGACGTGGCCGCGCTGTGGGCCCACCTGAACGACACGGTGGACTGCATCGCCACCGACCACGCCCCCCACACGCTGGAGGAAAAGCGCTCCGACGCGCCGCCGCCGGGCGTGCCGGGGCTGGAGACGAGTCTGCCGCTGATGCTGGCGGCCGTGGAGGACGGCCGCCTGTCGGTCGAACGGCTGACGGCGCTGATGCACGACAACCCGCGCCGCCTCTTCGGCCTGCCGCAGCAGCCAGACACGCGGGTGGAGGTGGACATGACCCCCTACACCATCCCGGCCGGCGGTTGGCAGACCAAATGCGGCTGGACGGCTTTCGCCGGGCTGCGGGCGGGCGGGCGCGTCCGGCGCGTCGTCCTGCGCGGGCAAGTGGTTTATGAGGATGGCGCGGTGCTGGCCGCGCCCGGATCGGGGAAAGTCTTATAGGTTCGTAGTCAGGCGATTCATCGCCGTTCTCCTCGTAGCGCAGCCATTCCTGGCTGCGTTAGACCCCACAGCCAGGAATGGCTGCGCTACGGGCGCGAAGAACGGCGATGAATCGCCTGACTACGAACATCAAAACCGTAAGGAGATAAGATGATGCAAACGCTAAAACTAAAGCCTCTGTTCAATCTGGAAGAGTTGGAAGCCCGTCTGGGCAAGAACGGCCACGTCGGCAACGGCATGACCGGCATGGACATCCTTTCCGTCGACCAGTTCGACCGCGACCGGCTCGACTACATCTTCGGCCGCGCCGAGGAGATGCGCGAGATGGTCAATCGCGTCCATGGCGTGGACTTGCTTAAGGGGCGCGTGCTGGCTTGCCTCTTCTATGAGCCGAGCACCCGCACCAGCGCCTCCTTCATCGCCGCCATGGAGCGGCTGGGCGGCAGCGTCATCCCCATCACGCAGGGTGTCCAGTTCAGTTCCGTCAGCAAGGGCGAGACGCTGGCCGACACCATCCAGACGTTGGAGCAGTACTCCGACGTCATCGTCTTGCGCCACCCGGAGATCGGCTCGGCCCGCCAGGCGGCCGAGGCGGCCCGCATCCCGGTCATCAACGCCGGCGACGGCCCCGGCGAGCACCCCACCCAGGCGCTGCTCGACCTGTTCACTATCAAAGAGGAGATGGGGCGCATCAACGGCCTGAAGATAGCCATGGTCGGCGACCTGCGCTTCGGCCGCACCGTCCACAGCCTGACCAAGCTGCTGCTGCACTTCGACGTCAGCCTGCGCTTCGTCTCGCCGGAGATTTTGCGCATGCCGCTGAAGATCATGAACGAGGTGCGCGACGCCGGCCTGAACGCCCGCGAGACCCACGACGTGGCCGACGTCATTGAGAACGCCGACGTGCTCTACGTG
>NZ_JAYRVJ010000232.1:0-10763 GCF_041918635.1 Promineifilum sp. (SeqCode) | reverse complement strand
CGCCACCTCTCCACGGGCGACACCGCCTCGGCCCTGCCCGGCCTGTGGGATGGCGTGCTGGCCGGCAAGCGCGCCGTCAAGAACGCCCACGACTTCGACGCCCGCACCCCCAAGGTTCAACAACTGCTGAAGGACGCCCCCTTGCCGGCCGACGAGGCCGAAGTCGCCCAAGCCCTCAGCCGCTGGCAGTGGGTGGTGGACTACAGCGACGGGACGCCGCCGCGGCTGCGCGTGTCGGCCCGGATCGCCCCCGAAGTCGAAGGGGAGCGGCCCGACGAACTGGTCGACCCCAACGCTCTCGCCACGCCCGAACTGCGGGCCGACGCCGGCCGCCGCAACCAGTACCGGCTGCTCAACCTGACGCGCCGCGGCTACAGTGGCGTCGTCGCCCGCAGCCTGGTGACCGATGCCATCCGCGAGCGCTACCCCGACCCGGCCGACTTCGCCCGCAGCGTGGCCGAAGTCAGCGCCGAACCGCTGTTCGAGGGGGCGCGCGGCTCGCGCAAGAAGAGCAACCTCATCCGCGTCATGGCCGACGAGAAGGACAGCTACTTCGGCGTCAGCGGCCTGGTCGGCGCGCTGCGCAAGCGCTACAGCCTGGATGTGCAGAAGCTCGATGACGACTACGGCATTCAGCTGGTCGGTTCCGAACACCCCTACAAGCTGACGCTCGTCCGCACCGACGACCTGTACAACTACGACCAGTTCACCGCCTGGCGCGGGGCCATGACCGAGTACATCAAGCACGTCAAGGGCGTCGGCTCGTTGATGGAGCCGACGCTGCTGCACAACTTCGCCGCCGAGGCCAACGCCGTCAATCTGGAGCGGCGGCTGATCAACTATAGCACCGGCGGGGCCACCAAGGATTACCGGCCGCTCCACCCGCGCGTGGTCATGCTGCTGGAAGAGCCGCGCGCCGTGCGCCAGTTCCTCTACCTGGGCATGTTGGGCCTCGTCAGCGAGGAGGGGCTGGAAGACGGCCTCTACCGCTGGGAGCTCACCTGGCCGCACCCCGACGGCAGCCAGACCATCTGGCTGACCAAGGCGTGGAACAAGGACACCGAGAGCATGCGCCGCCCCCAGCCCGACATCCTCAACGCCATCCACGGCTACGCCATCCGGCGGCGGACGTGGCAGCCGGGTTATGGCACAGTCGTCAACCACGGCTACGGCGAGCGGCTGATCAAGGACATGGTGCGCGGCGAAGACGAGGAGGAGTTGCTGGAAGCCAACCTGCGCGGCGGCGTCGTTGCCTGGCTCCACAACATGGCCCTCGACCCGGTCGACCCAGACAAGCTGCGGCGGCAGGACTTCGAGGACATGTCCCAGGTAGCCCAGATCATGCTCCAGGAGCGGCTGGGAGAGTTGCGCCGCGGCGCGAGCAGCCCCGGCGGACGCAAGGCCGGCTCCGGCCCATTCAAAGTCATGTCCGACCTGAAGGCGGCCAAGGAGAAGGGCGACGAAGAGCCGACCCCCGCTCCGGCCCGCCGCCCCGGTCTGGGCAGTCACGCGGACTAATCAGGCGAAGGCGCGGCCGGCCAGGCCAGGGCCCGGCGAGGGGACCGGGGCTTGGGCTGATCGGCCGCGCCGCGCTAATACGAGGGTAACATGCGCGCGGCTCGCATCCTATTCGGTGTCGTTGTACTCCTCTTGCTGGCCCTGCTGGGGCTGGTCGGCTACGTCCTGGCGCGCGACGACGTGCAATCGGACGGCTTGCGCCGCCACGTCGCGCCCCGCGTCCTCGTCTTCGACCGCGCGACCGAGGTCACCCTGACCAAGCTGGCCCGGCCGGCCGTCGCCTGTCCGGCGGCGCGCCGCGCCTCCAAGATCGTGCTGGTCATTGACCGCTCCGGCAGCATGGCCGACAGCGACGCCCTGGCCGAGGCCCAAAACGCCGCCGGGGCCTTCATCAATACCGTCGACCTGGACGCCACCCGCGTCGCCATCCTCTACTTCAACCAGGCCACGGCGCTGCGCCTGCCCTTCTCGCAAGACCAGGTCGCCCTGCTAGCTGCCGCCGCCGCGCCCATCCAGGCCGACGGCGACACCGACATCGCCCGCGCTCTAGACGACGCCGGGTCGCTCCTGCGGGCCGAGACCACAGCCAATGCCGACCCGGTCATCCTCATCCTGACCGACGGCGGCTCCGACCCGGCCGCGGCCCGGCGCGTGGCCGAGGGGCTGCGCGACGAGGGGGTGCGTATCATCGCCGTCTCGCTGCCGACGGTCGACACCAACGCCGACCTGCTGCAAAGCGTGGTCAGCGCCCCCAACGACTATCACGAGAGCGCCTCGCCGGCCGAGTTGGCCGACCTCTATGCCGACGTGGCGACGCAACTCAACCAGGCTGTGGCCTTCGACGTCACGCTGGTCGAGACGGCCGCCGACGCCCTGACCGTGCGGCCGGACACGGTGCAGCCGGCCGGACTGGTGGCTGGCCGCGTCATCACCTGGACCGCGCTCAGCCTGCCGGCTGGCGAGGCGGCCTTCGCCTATCGCGCCGACGTGGGCGGCATCGGCCTGCGCGCGATCAACCAAACTGAGACGACCATGAACTATACCGACTGCATCGCCGGGGCAGTGGCCGCGACACTGCCCCCAGGGCCTAACGTGCTGGTGCTGCCGCCGTGGCTGCTGGCCCTGCTGGCCGCGCTGGCGGCGCTGCCCTTCCTGCTGGCCTGGTTCAAGCGCCCCAAGCCGGTCGCCCCGCCGGCCGCGCCCGTGTTGGCCGCCGCGCCCGCCGAGCCGCCGCCCGACCGCTTCCCCGCCTGGCTGCGCCGCCTGAACGACGGCCGCCAGACGTTGGCGCTGGGCGACCCCGACCCGGCCGCCACCGCCGACGACCTGACGCCGACCATGATCATCGGCCTCGGCCCCGTCGGGCGCGTCGTCCTGTCCCAGGTGGCCCAGGCGTTGCGCGTCCGCCGCGGCGGGCGGCTGCCGGACGAGGTGCGCCTGATGCAGATCGACGTGCGCCCCCGTGGCGTGGGCGGCCCCGCCCTCACCCAGCCCGACTACCTGGAACCCGGCGAGTGGGTCGTGCTGGAGCCGAACCTGGACGAAGTCGCCGACAACATCCGGCGCAATCCGCGCGAGTGGCCCCACCTGGACTGGTACGAGCCGACCTCCGGCGAGGATTACGGCCGCGCCGCCGGGCGCATGGCCCTCTTCCATGACCTGAGAAATGGCGCCGACCACTCCATCGTCTGGCGCGGCCTCTCCCGGCTGGCGGCGCGGCTGAGCGAGCCGAAGCTGCGGCTGGTCGGCTCTACCTTCGACGACGTGGGCGGCGGCCTGCTGGTGGACATGGCCTGGCTCATGCAACTGAACAAGGGCAGCGGCGTCGACGTAGAACTGTGGCTGACCGGCCCCGTCAACGACGACTGGCCGGCGCGCGTCAACCAGCCCCACCGCGCCATCGGGCGCGACGAACAGCGCGCCCGCACGCTGGCGACGCTGCGCGAGTTGGAACGCTTCGAGCGCAACCAGTCCGCCCCCTTCCACTATGTCGCCGAGGGCCACCTCCAGCCCAAATTCCGGCGCGTGTCGGACGCGGCTGTCGTCCAGACGCTCTACCTCTTCACCCCCCCGGACGAGCAAACGAGCGTGAACGACCACCTGACGACGCTGGCCGACGGGCTGCTGGCGGCCCTGCACACCGGCGTGCAGCAGCACATCGCCGCCCACATGACCCGCACCAACGTCCAGGCCAACGTTCTGGTCAACGAACGGGGGTGGGGCATGGCCGCCGCCCTGGGCGCGTTCTCCGTCCGCCTGCCGCTCGGCCGGCTCGACGAGGCGCTGGCCTGGCGCGCCGTCCATGAGCTGCTGTTCGAGTCGCGTGTCGGCTTGCACCCGCTGGTCAGCCTGACGCCGGCTGGCAGCTACCAGAAGTTCGACCCCGACGACACGCCCGATGACGCCGCCGCCCGCCGCGCGTCGGCCGAAGCCTTCGTCGCCCGCTTCCGGCGGCGCTACAACGACGACGACTTCGCCTACGCCCTCGTCCGCCTGACCAACGACCGGCTGAATGGGGAAGGGGGAGGGGGCGAGCCGCCGCTCCGCCGCGTCGGCAGCCTCGTCGCCACGCGCCGCTGGCTCCAGGCCGTGCGCGGCCTGCTCAACCACGAAGTGGCCGACCGGGCCGTCGAACAAGTCCGCGACCTGGAGCGGCAGATCGAGGCGTGGGAAGAGTTCATGGCGAAACAGCTTTACCCCTGGGTGGATCGTCGCCACCAGCAAGCGCGCGAGCGGCTGAGCCAACTGGGCCGCCAGACCGGCCGCCAGTGGGCCATCGAGAACGACCTCGAATGGCCCGTCTACCGCCAACGCATCCGCAACTGGTTGGAGCAGCCCGCGACCGCCGACGACCCGCTGCTGCGCGGCGCGCGGCGCTTCGGCTGGTTCGTCCGCCTCGACCCGGTCGGCCCGCGCCTCTCCCTCGAACTGTGGGTTCCGCCCGGCGATCTGGTCTGGAGCGACGACGCCAGCCACGACACGACCGACTTTCCCCTATCGCCTGAGCCGGAGGCGGTCGCCGCGCGCCTCTACCGGCTGTTGACCCCCCTGGCCGCGACGCCCTCCACCTGGGCCCAGACGCTCGAGCTGGCCGGCCGCGTGCCGCCGCAGGCGTGGCTCGACCGCGCCGCGCCGCGCTTGTCGCTCAACGAGACTCAGGCCAGCCAGGAGATGGGCATGGCCGGCGGCCTCGGCGAGAAGATCATCCTCGTCGCCCCCAAATCCGAAGAGGCCCGCCAGTTGAGCGCCCGCCTCCTGAAGGAGTCGGCCGGCAAGCAGGCGGTCGAACTGGTCGAGACCAACGACTTCTCGGCCGTCACCCTCTTGCGCGTGCGCGACCGCGCCCCGCTGCGCGCCGGCAAGGGGCTTTACGACGACACGGCCTGGAGCCAGGGATTCGTAACACCCGGCCACTACATCCGGCGGGGCGAGCAGTTGGCCGCCGCCCAGGAGAGCGGCCGCCGGCTCAGCGCCCGCTTCGTCGGCTGGCTGGAGCAAGATGAGCCGCTGGTGTCGCGCTACGCGCGCGCCTACCTCTTCAGCCTGCTGGATGGGCCGGACAGCCAGGGGGAACTTGAACTGCCCGGGCTGGGCGCGTGGCCCGGCCGCACCCCCGGCGAAGGGCTGCGCAACCTCTTCGGCGGCGACGACACCCGCCGGCCGCTGGGCTTCGCCCGGCCGGAGCGGCGGGCGGAGATGTTGCGCGACCTGGACCGGGCGACGGCTGCGGCCCAAGAGTCGGCCTGGGCCGAGTTGGGTAAGCGCGAATACCTGCAACGCGCCGACCAACTGCTGATCAAGCCGTGGCTCGACGGCGACCACTCGACCGACCGCGACCTGGCGATCTATCTACAAGGCATCATTCGGCAACTCTGAGGTGAATGACTATGGCAATGTTCAGCACCGGACAAACGATCCGCAGCCGGGCGGGCAATGAGTACGAGATCATCGACCTGTTGGGCGCGGGGGTGACGGCCGAGGTCTATCGGGCGAGCCGCCGCTCCGGGTTCGGCCTCACGCCCGCCGCCGCCGACGTGGTGGCGCTGAAAGTCCTGCGCGAAGGGCTGGCGGACGAGATCGAGCAGAACTTCCGCGACGAGGCCGTCACCCTGGGTAAGCTATCCGGGGCCGCCGCCGAACACGACCCCCGCGTCGCCACGCTCATCCCGCGCATCGTCGAGAATGCCAGCCTGAGCGAGCAGGCCGAAACGCGCTTCATTGCCTTCGAGTACATCAGCGTCCCCTCGCTCGACCGCGTCCTGGCCGACAGCGGGCCGCTGGACGAGCAAACGGCCCTCGCCATCACCTCGCAAGTCCTCAGCATCCTCCACGTCCTCCACACCGCGCTGCGTAAGAGCTACACCGACTTCCAACTCCAGAACATTCGCTGGAACGCCGACACGGGGCTGGTCAAGGTCATCGACTGGAACCACCTGAGCCTGGAGGAGCGCGACCCCACCCAGCCTCCCCGCGGCGCGGCCGACGACCTGACGCGCATGGCCGCCTACCTCTACCAGATGGTCACCGGGGCCGGCGCGCGCCTGTCGGGCGAATCGCTCCACCAGTTGCAATCGCGCGGCGGCGAGCGCTGGGACGCGCTAACGTTGGGCGCCCAGGCCCTCATCGCCCGCGGCCTGCACCTCAACCCGGCGCGCCGCTTCCCGACCGCAGCCGACTTCCGCGCCGCCGTGGACGAGCACTTCGCCCTGTGGACGAAGGATCTCAAAGACCTGAAATTTGAGCTACTGGGCGTCGTGCGGCCGATCGACCAGGAGTCCAGCGAGGGGCGTCAGGCCGATCCGCGCATGGTCGAGCGCGCCCAGGTACTTACCAACATGCTCGCGCGGCGCGAGCCGGACGCCTACGAGATTAAGCGCAGCCGCGCCGTCATCGACGACGTCGTGGGCGAGATTTCCCCCGCCTGGGCCGCCGGCTACCAGGACTACCAGCGCGCCGCCTATCAACAAGCCGCCGCGACCTGGGAGGAGGAGGCGAAAGCCCTGGGGCGCGTCGAACTGCGGCGGTGGGTCATGGCCGCCCAGACGGGCGCGGCATTGGGCAAGGAAGCCTACGCCGGCAACGTGCGTCCCCCCCTGGAACGCGCCCTGGAGGCGATGAAGAACCACGACTGGAAGCCAGCGGCCGAGACGTTGCGCGCCATCCCCGAGCGCCAGAGCGTACCCCCCCTGCGCGCCTTGCTGGCCGAGGCCGAGGCCCAATTGGCCTTCCAGCAAGCCCGCGCCGCCGAGGGGGCCGGCAATTGGCGCGAGGCGGCCCGCGCCTATGAGGAGCTTCTCGAGCGCCTGCCCGAAATCACCTATAGCGACGCCGTCAGCGAGGCATTCGGCTGGGAGGAGGAAGCGCTGCGCCGGGCGGCGGCGCGCAACGCCAACTTCGCCGCCCAGGGCGTCGACGCCCTGCGCCAGCGGCAAGAGGTGGAGAGCGCCCTCCAAGGCGACTTCGACGCCGGGTTGAAACTGCTGATCCAGGAACTGCAAAAGCAGCCCGACCAACCCGCCCTCGTCGAATTGGCCGCCGCGTCCGCCGCCGAGCGCCCGCCGCGACAGGCGCAGCACCTGTTGCACGCGGCCCTGTCCTGGGCCCGCCTGTCGCCCGACGAGGAGCGCCGCCTGCGCCAACAGTGGCGCGCGACCGAGGATGCGCGGCTGGCCGCCCTGGCCGCCGACGCCATCGGCCGGCGCGACCCCCACGACCTGGCCGAGCGGCTGAGCGACCTGCGCGGCCAACCGCCGCCGGATCTGCGCCGCGCCGCGCGCCAATGGTACGACGACGCCGTGCGGGCCGGCGCCCTGCCCCTGGCCGCCCGGCTGGCCGACGCGCTGGGCCGCTGGGACGGCCCGGCGGAGGCCGAACAGCGCGCCGGCGAACTCGACCGGCTGCGCCAACGCGCCGCCCAGGACAGCGACAACTGGCAAAACGCCCTCCTGCTGCGCGTCCAGAAGTTGCGCGACGCGGCGCGCTATACCGAGGCGGACGCGGCCGTGGCCGAGGCCGAGGCCTACTTCGGCGATGACGCGGCCTTCAAAACGCGCCTCAACCAACTCAAGTCCGAAACGCAGTGGGAGCGGCTGCTGCGCGACGCCGACCGCCGGCTCAACGGCCAGCCCGGCCTGGTGGACGTGGCCTTCGGCCGCGAGGCGCTGGAGCAGGCCCGCCGCCTGCTGCCCACGCTGGCCGACGACGACAAGCAGCCGCGCCGCGAACAGCAGCTAAGCAAGCTGGAGGCGGACGTGGCGCGGGCCGACGCGCGTCTGGCCGGCGAGCGCTACCTCGCCTCGGCTGAAGCGTGGCTGAAGTGGGAGCCGCGCCGCTGGGACGCCGCCGCCGCCGATTACGCCGAGGCCGAAAAGTGGCAGGACGCCTTCGACGCCGGGCAGAAAGACCGACTGGGCAAGGTGCGGAGCCGGCTAAACAACCGCGAGGCGTATGACAACCTCTACACCTTCCGCCACTGGCTGGCCCAGGCCGAGAACTCCCTCGCCCAGAGCAGCCACCGCGCTGCCGCGCCCATGGCCGAGTTTGCCGCCGGCTACCGCGCCACGTTGCCGCCCGATTGGAACAACAGCCTGAACCAGGACGACCAGCGGCTCGCCCGCGTCCAGGCCGGTCTGGAGGAGTGGCGGAAACGCGCCCCCACGCCCGATGACAGCGGCGGTCAGCCCGTCATCGTGATTGAGACCCCGCCCGACACCTGGCGGGAGAAGCTGCGCAAATGGCTGCACCTGCCCTTGCTGGGGCTGGCGCTGCTCTTGCTGATCGCCCTGCTGGCCGGCGCGGCGCGCGTCCCGGCGGCGCTGCGCGCCGTCCCCACCCAGATCGCCGAGGTGGGCGGCAACGTCATCGGCGTGCGCGGCGCGGTCGATTCGCTCCGTTCGGATGTGGGCGGGCTGGCCCTGGCCCTGACGCCCGCGCCGACGCTGCCCGTCGTGCTGCCGCCGACGGCCACCGCCGCCCCGCCCACCCCCTTGCCCACACCCTCGCCGCTCAGCCTGGGCGTCGAGACGATCTCCACCCCCGCGCGGGCCGATACCCCCGCCGCCTTCTTCGACCTGCCTGACCTGCGGCTAGGCGCGCCGGCCGGCTGGCAGTTCGACCTGTCGCAGCCGGTCATCGTCCTGCAGGACGAGCAGGGCGGCAAGTGGTGGCTGGTGCTCGACCTGATCGACCCGACCGGCAACCAGGCGCAGGAACTGCGCCTCGACCGGACGCTCACGCCGGCCGAGGGCGCGACCGCCGCCACCATCGACGTCATCTGGTCCAGGAACAAGACCGCCGCGCCCCTTTCCCCTGGCGACTACCGTATGGCCTTCCGGGCGATCAACCAGACCACCCGGGAAGAGCGCGCGGCCGTGGCGAATATGCTCACCGTCCAGACGCCGCCGTTGCGGGTGACGATTGACACGGAAAAGGAGGGGGCCGCGCTGCGCGTCGCGCCCGACTGGGCCGAGACGGCGCTGGCCGCCGACGTGACGTTCCCCGCCACGCAGGAGTTCGAGGCGCTGGGCCAGAAGAGCGCCCCCTGCGCGCCGGAAATGTGCGACTGGCCGGAGGCGGCCACCGCCGTGATGCTGTTGGTGCGCCCCACCGGGCAGCGCCAGACCTATTGGCTCGGGGATTATCACGCGGCCCAATTTGCCGGGGACACGTGGGCGGCGGGGCTGGCCGCGCTGCCGACCCTTCCCTGAGCGCTCGCCGACCAACCAGGAGGACACCCATGACCTCAAAAGAAGTGGACGCCATTCTTGACCAGTTGATGCGCCTGTTGTGGGAGGTAGACCGGGCCGATACGCGCCGCTACAACGCCATGATGGACGCCTCGCAGGACATCCGCGCCTGGGACCGGGCCGGCCGGGAGGGAGACATCCCCCACCGCGCCCAGTTGTTAGCGTGGAAGGTAGGCCTGCCCGACGCGGCCTCACGCTCCGACGACGTCCCCGCTGCCCCGGCCCCCACGCCGGCGGACGCGGCGCAGACGGCCGCGCCTGAAGCGCCCGTCGCCCCAACGCCGCCCCCCCCAGCTCCGCCCGCCGAAGCGTCAGTTGCCGAAGCGCCGGTCGCTGAAGCGCCGCCTCCGCCCGCGCCGGAACCAGTCCCGGCGGCCGACCCCGACGACGCCCTGCAAGCGGCCTATGACCGCGCCCTCGACCACCTGGAGGCCGAGAACTTCCAGGAGGCCAAGCGGCTGCTGGCCGGCCTGGCCGAACAGGCGCGCGGCCGGCTGCGCGGCGACGTGGCCCGCCGCTATGAGCAGGCCCGTATCGGCCTGGGCCGCCAAGTCCAGCCCCTCATCGACGCGGCGCGCGCCTTTGCCCAGGAGCACCCGGACGACCTGGAGGGGCGCAACGAGCGCTGGCGCGAGGCCGAAGCCATCGACCCCGACAACGAGGCGGTCAAGGCCGGTTTGCGCGAACTCGCGGCGGCGCGCGAGGAAGTGACCTTCCGCGAAGAGATCGAGGAGATCCGGCGCAACACCCAGTTGGCCGCCGCTTCGCTGCGCCTCACCGACCTGGAGCGCAACCTCAGCCTGGCCGCCGCCCTGCGCGACCGCATCGGCAACCCGCGCCTGATCGGCGAGGTGAACGAGCTGATCGACGGAGTCGAGGTCCTGCGCGACCAACTGCGGACGGAGTTGGGGCGACCAACGACGCTGCTCGTCACCGATATGCGGGCCGCCTACAAAGAAGCCCTGGCCCTGCGCGGCAAGAACGTCGCCCAGATGGTCGACCAGGCCGGCATCATGGACCAGGGGGTGGGGGCCGTCGTGGGCACTTTCGGCCTGACGGAACGGATCCGCGGCCAGTTTCTATCGAACCTGCGCGACCTGGTCGCCCAACGGCACACGACGGCGGCGCAGCACAAGGCCAGCAGCCCGCCCCGCGCCCGCGAGGCGATGCTGGAAGCGCAACGATTGCTGGATGACGAAATCCTCACCGCCGACGACAAACAGGAACTGGAACACGTCCGCAAGGGGGTGGAAGAGGAACTGGCCGTCATCCAGGTCTTGCTGGACAACTACCTGAAGGCCCAGAACAAGCTACTCGAGGCGCGCAAGCCGGAGACCCCCGCCCGCGAGAAGTTCGACTTGCTCGTCGCCGCCCAGGAGGATTACGCCGACTACCCCGGCCTGGAAGAGCAACTGGAGATCGCCCGCGACGGCATCGCCGCGCTGGAGGCGACCAAGCTGACCAACCAGATGACCGAGGCCGACCGGCTGCGGCGCAAGG
>NZ_JAYRVJ010000231.1:0-10785 GCF_041918635.1 Promineifilum sp. (SeqCode) | reverse complement strand
GCCTGGCTGGTGCTCAACGACAGCTACTTCCCCGGCTGGCGCGCCTACGTCCGCCCGGCCGGGAGCGACGAGACGGCCGAGCAGGAGGCGACCATCACCCGCGTCAACGGCAACTTCCGCGGCGTGCCCCTGGAGCCGGGGCAGTGGACGGTGCGCTTCCGCTACAGCCCGCGCAGTTTCCAGTTGGGCGGGCTGATGTCGTTCATGGGCGGCGCCGTCGTCATCTTCGCCCTGGGCGTGTGGGCCTGGGGGCGCTTCGGTCGGGCCAGCGGTCTGGCTGATGGCCCCCGCTCGACGACGCGCAGTCTGGCCAAGAACAGCGCCGCGCCGATGGCGCTGAACCTGTTCAACCGGGGCATCGACTTCGTCTTTGCCGCGTTCTACCTGCGCGTGCTCGGCCCGGCGGCCGCGGGCAGCTTCGCCACGGCCATCGCCACGGCCGGCATCTTCGAGATCATCGCCAACTATGGTCTCAACATTCTGCTCATCCGCGAGGTGTCGCAGGATCGGGGGCGGGCCGCTGGCTTCCTGTTCAACTCCAGCATCCTGCGGCTGCTGACGGCCGTTGTGGCTGCCCTGCCCATCCTGGCCTACGTGCTGAGCGCGGTGCGCGGCTCCAACCCACTCTCGCCGGCCGAGGTCACGGCCATCGGCTTCATGATGATCGGCATGGTGCTGTCGGGGCTGGCGCTGGGCGTGTCGGGCCTGTTCTACGTCTATGAGCAGGCGGAAGTCCCGGCGGCCATGGCGACGGTGACGACCATCCTGAAGGTGGGGCTGGGCGTGGCCGTGCTGCTGGCCGGCTATAGCTTCGTCGGGCTGGCCGCGGTGTCTATCGTCGTCAACCTGGTCACACTGGCCCTGCTGGCGGCCGTCGCTTTCCGCCGCTTCGACCTGCGCGGGCCGTGGGCGCTCGACCCGCCGCTGCTGCGCAGCATGGCCCGCCTCGGCTTCCCGCTGATGCTCATCCACCTGTTGCAGACCATCTTCATCTCCATCGACGTACTGCTGTTGCGCCAGCTGCTGCCCAACGGTGAGGAGGTGGTCGGCTGGTACAACAGCGCCTGGAAGTGGTTCAACGCCCTGCAAATCATCCCGTCCTTCTTCACGCTGGCCCTCTTCCCCATCATCTCGCGGGCCATCCAGGACGACATGGACGCGGCGCGGCGCATGTATCGCCTGTCGCTCAAGCTGATGCTGCTGCTGGCCCTGCCCATCGCCGTGCTGACCACCTTCGCCGCTTTCCCGCTCATCGGCGTGCTCGGCGGCCGGGAGTTTTTGCCGCAAGGGGCCATCGCCCTCCAGGTCATCATCTGGTCGATCCCGTTCGGCTGGCTCAACAGCGTCACCAACTACGTGCTGATCGCCCTGGGGCTGGAGCGGATGCAGCCGCGGGCGTTCGTGCTGGCCGTGGGCTTCAACGTCATCGCCAACTGGTTCCTTATCCCGCGCTACAGCTACGTCGCCGCGGCCGTCATCACCATTCTGTCCGAGGTCGTGCTGCTGCTCGTCTTCGCCTACTATTTGCGGCAGCGCGGCATGGGCCTGGCCTGGTGGCAGTTGGCGGCGCGCCCGCTGCTGCTGGCGGCGCTGATGGTCGGAGCGACGTGGCTGGGGAGTCAGATACACCTGGTCGTTGGGCTGGCCCTGGGCGCGGCTGTCTACGCCGCCGGGCTGTTCGCCTTGCGCATCCTCGGCCCGGAGGAGCGGCGGGCGCTGGGGCGGCTGCGGGGGCGGGGAGAAGCGGCCGGTGTTCAGTAGGACAGTGTTCAGTAGGTCAGTAGGCCAGTAGACGAGATGAGTAAGTTAGTGGACAGTGGGCAGTGGTCGGTCGCCGGTCGGCTGTCATCCGTCATCCATCGCCGCCGGCCGCGCCTCGCTCTCCTCGTCGCCATCCTGCTCCTGGCCTCGGCCATCCGCTTCGTCGCCCTGGACAACTTCCCCTCGCCGCACGGGGCCACGCCGCCGGGGCTGGAGCACGACGAGGTGGCCCACTGGCTCATCAATCGCGACATCCTGGCCGGCAACCACGCTATCTACTTCGCCGAGGCTTATGGCCATGAGGCGCTCTACCACTACGTCCAGGCCTACTTTGGCGCGCTGGTGGGCGATCACGCCCTGGCGCTACGGCTGCCGTCGGCCTATCTGGGCGTGCTGCTGGTCGCGGTGAGCTACGCGCTGGGGCGGCGGCTGTTCGGCCCCGGCGCGGGGCTACTATCGGCCGCCTTCCTGGCCGTGCTCTTCTGGCCGGTGTTCTACAGCCGGCTGGCGCTGCGGGCAATCATGTTGCCGGTGTTGTCGGGGGTGTCGGCGGTGCTGTGGTGGAGGGCGTTTGGGCGGGGGAGCAGGGGAGCAAGGGAGCAGGGGAGCGCCAGAGCGTGTCTGCCCGCATCTGAGGATGCGGCCTCTGATGCTCCCCTGCCCCCCCGCTCCCCTGCTCCCCTGCTCTTCCTCGCCGGCACGGCCGCCGGCCTCTCCCTCCACACCTACATGGCCGCCCGCGCCGTGCCCATTTTCTATGGGTTGTTCACCGTGTATCTGTTCGTCTGCCACCGGCCGGCGTTGCGGCAGCGAGCGCGGGGCGTGGCGTTATTCTGGGCGGCGCTGATCGTGGTGGCCCTGCCGCTGGCCTGGTTCCTGCTGAACCACCCCGGCGCGGAGGTGCGTACGAGCGAGGTGGACGCGCCGCTGCGGGCATTGTTGGCCGGGGATGTTCGTCCGGTGTTGACCAACGCCGTCGCCCTGGCCGGGCTGTTCGGCGTGCGCGGCGACCCGCTGTGGCGGCAGGGCATCGCCGGGCGGGTCGTCTTCGATCCGCTGCTGGCGCTGCTATTCTACGGCGGGGTGGCGCTGTGTCTGTGGCGCTGGCGCGAACCGCGCCATGCGTTCCTGCTCCTGTGGCTGGGCGCGTCGCTCATCCCCAGCCTGGTCACCATCGACGCCCCCAGCACCATCCGCGCCATCAACCTGCTGCCCGTGGTGATGCTGTTTCCGTGGGTCGCCCTCCAGGCGCTCGTCGGGCGATTTGCCAAATCGCCCGACAGGCAGGTTGTCCACACCCCTGCCCACTTATCCACAGCCGGTGGAAAGTTATCCACAGATTTAGTCACAACTGTCGCCGCTGGAGCGCTGGGATTGCTATTCGTCTATCACGGTTGGAGCACGGCCGCCGGCCTGTGGCGCGTCTGGGCGGCCAACGACGAGGTGCGCTTCGTCTGGCAGGCGGCGCTGACCGAAGCCGCCGCTTTCCTCGACGACACGACCGCGTCCGGCCCAGTGGCCGTCGGAGGCTGGTCGCCGGAGTCGATGGACCCGCCGACGATGGCCCTGTCGCTGCGGCGCGAAGATTTGTCGCTGCGCTTCTTCGACCCGCTGACGAGCCTTATTCTGCCCGTCTCGCCCGATGGGCAGCCGGCGCGCGTCGTGCGGCCGGCCATCTTGCCGCTCGCGCCGCCGCTGGAGCAGCTCATCGCCCGCTATCAGCAGCCGGCCGGGGAGTTCGTCCGCTACGAAGTCCCGGCGCGGCTGGACATTGCGCCGCCATACCCGGTTGATGCCGAGTTTGGCGGCCAGTTGCGCTTGCTGGGCTACGACGCCGATCGGCCGTGCAACTCCGCCCCGTGCGAGGTCGTCACCTACTGGCTGGTGACCGCCCCGGCCGGCGGCCCGCGGCGCATTTTTCTGCACCTGATGGACGAGAGCGGCGCGCTGATCGCCCAGGACGACCGGCTCGGCGCGCCGGCCGAGCATTGGCGGGCGGGGGATATAGTTTTCCAACTACTGACGCTGCCGAGTCTCGATGGCGAGTTGCGGGTGGGGATGTACGATCCAGAGACGGGGGAGCGGTTGGTGACGGGGGAGGGGGGGGAGTATGTAGTGTTGGAATGAGTCAGGTGAGCAAAGATGGGGCACGATGCGCAATATGCACGAGGCCATCGATCTGCACGTTCGCGGTCTACTGAATGATAAACTGCCGATTCCCAAGTCGCGCTCATCCGCCGAATATGTGGCGGTAGTGGCTGATTGAACGGGCCGGCGTCGCGTCCACCGCATCCGAACGCCGTTTGGCCCGATTGCCTTGCCACGACGCCCGCGCCGCTCCATCTCCCCCGCACCGCTGCTCCCCCGCTCCCCTGCGCTTTCAGGGCGTCACCCTCGTCAAATCGCGCGGGAACAGCGTCGCCAGCCGCAGGTTCGGCAGCCCAAGGAGTTGCATCAGCAGCCGCTCCAGCCCAATAGCGAAACCGCCGTGGGGCGGCATGCCGTAGCGAAACGCCTCCAGGTACGTCTCGAACGGCTCGTGGGGGTAGCCGGCCCGGTCGAGCGCGGCCAGGTAGTCGCCGTAGCGGTGCAGCCGCTGCCCGCCCGTCACCAACTCCGTGCCCCGGAAGAGCAGGTCGAACGAATTGGAGTAAGCCGGCCGCGCCGGGTCGGGGTGGGTGTAGAACGGCCGCTTGACCATTGGGTAGCCGGTGACGAACAGGAAGTCGCTGCCGTGCTCCGCCTGCGCCCACTCGCCCAACCAGCGCTCGTCCTGCGGCGACAGGTCAGGCTCGCCGCGTACGTCAATGCTGTGGCGTTGCAGGATAAGCTCCTGCGCCTCGGCAAAGTGAATGTGAGGGATGGTTGGCGGGACGGCGGGCAGGGCGGCCTCCAGCAGCGCCAACTCGGCCGCGCACGTTTCTTCCAGGTGGGCAAAAATCCCGGCCACGACTTCGCGTAACAACGCCATGACCGTGAAGTGATTGTCGATGAAGCCAAACTCCACGTCGAGGCTGACGTACTCGTTGACGTGGCGCACCGTGTCGTGCGGCTCGGCGCGGAAGACGGGGCCGACCTCGTAGACGCGCTCGAAGACGCCGACCATGATCTGCTTGTAGAACTGCGGGCTTTGGGCCAGGAAGGCCGGCCGGCCGAAGTAGTCGAGTTTGAAGACGTTGGCCCCGCTCTCGGTGGCCGAGGCGACGATCTTGGGCGTCTGCACCTCGGTGAAGTGGCGCGCGTTCAGCGTGGCCCGGAAGCCGGCCATGGCCCCGGCGGCCAGGCGGAAGACGGCCCGCCGCGCCGGGTGGCGGTTGGCGACGACGGCGTG
The DNA here is from genome assembly GCF_041918635.1 of Promineifilum sp. (SeqCode). NCBI lineage: Bacteria > Bacillati > Chloroflexota > Ardenticatenia > Promineifilales (SeqCode) > Promineifilaceae (SeqCode) > Promineifilum (SeqCode) > Promineifilum sp. (SeqCode). The sequence continues at coordinate 5,693 of NZ_JAYRVJ010000231.1, read as the reverse complement.
GTCGAGCAGCGTGGGCAGCGCGGCGTTGAGTTGGCGCTTCTGCAGGGGCAGGGGCGGCGGCGTGTCGATGGGCGTGATGACCGTGATGGCCGGCTGTTGCAGCTCCAGCCCGTCGGGCGCTTGCGAGTTGGCGACGACCAGGCCGGCCAGGCCGATGACGCTCCCCAGCGCGCAGCCGGCCAGCGGGGCCAGGTCGGCGTCGTTCTCGGTCACGGCCTGGATCGTCCCCCAGCCGTCGCGCAGGACGACGAAGTTGACGCCGCCCAGCCGGCGCACGTTGTGCAGCCAGCCGCGCAGGTGAACCATCTCACCCAGGTGTTTTCCGGCCTCGACCGTGCGAATCTCGTTCATGCCTCTACCTCCGTTCTCTTCCAACAAAAAAGCCCTCGTCCTCATTTGGAGGACGAGGGCCGGAAAGCCTTCGTGGTGCCACCACCATTCGCCCCACGTGGGGGCCTCAGCGGCGCGCCGGGTTGGGCCGGCGCGCCAACGCGCTGTAACGGGCGCTCCCGGAGGCGGCTACTGGCAGGACGTTCGCCGCTCGGCTCAGGGGTGTCGTCGTCGAGGCCCGGAGGCGGGGCTTACAGCGCAGCGCCTCGCTCTCTGGACACCGGGTGGTCTCGTTGACCTGTCCCCGTCATCGCCTTTTGCTATGGTGTGGGTATGGTACTCGGGTTAGGAGCGTGTGTCAATGGACGAATGGGACGCTGAGGGCGCTGATTGCAACGCCGCCGGCGTCCCGTTCCTTAACCGATGTTGACGACCTCGAACTCGACGAAGCCGGAGGGCGTCTGGGCCTGCACGGTCTGACCCCGCTTGGCCCCCAGCAGGGCGCTGCCGATGGGCGAGATGTTGGAGATACGTCCCTTAGTGGGGTCGGCCTCGTGCGCGCCAACGATGACGTAGGTCTCGTCGTCTTCCTCGCCCACCTCGCGCACCGTCACGGTGCTGCCGATGCGGACGACGTTCGATGGGCCGTTGTTTTCGATCACCGACGCCCGGCGCAGCATGTCCTCGAGCTGGCGGATGCGCCCCTCGATGAAGCCCTGCTCCTCTTTGGCGTCGTGGTAGTCGGCGTTCTCCTTCAGGTCGCCCTGTTTGATCGCCCGTTCCAACTTTTGCGATACCTCTTCCCGGCGGGTGGTCTTCAGATGATCCAACTCCTCGTGGATCTGCTTCAGCCCCTCCGGGGTCAGATAGACAGTATCATCTCCGGTCATTCTCGTTCTCTCCAGTAACTATGTACCCCTGTCACGGACGCTGCTCGGTCAGTGGCGGGTTTGGCTTGCCGTCTCGCGGCTGACGGAAGCCGGCGCGCGGGCGCGGCGGGTCAGCGAACTCGCATCTACGGTGTGGGCAAAAAGACTAAATGGCTCGCTCAGCGTTGCCGGCGGTGGGCCGCCCGGGGCTGAGGAATTGGCATGCGCGGTCTCCCGTGAGCCTCAATCATTGGGAATTGCCGACAGTATAGCGCAGGGTGGGGCGGTTGTCTAGTAGGGGCAGACCTGCGTGTCTGCCCCAGGGCGCACACACAGGCCTTGGTGCGCACACACAGACCTTAGGGCGCACACGCAGGTGCGCCCCTACGCCTCCGACCCCGCCATCAGCAGGCCGACGCGCTCGCGGGTGGCTTCCTCGATGGGCAGCGTCTTGACGATGCGGCCGTCGAACATGACGGCCACGCGGTCGGACAGGCTGAGGATCTCGTCCAATTCGGCCGAGACCAGCAGCACGGCCACACCGTTGTCACGCTGGGCGACGATCTGCTTGTGGATGAATTCGATGGAGCCGACGTCGATGCCGCGTGTCGGCTGGTTGGCGATGAGCAGCTTGACCGGCCGGGAGAACTCGCGGGCCACGATGACCTTCTGCTTGTTGCCGCCGGACAGGTTGCTGGCGTGGGTGAAGATGGACGGCGTGCGCACGTCGTACTGTTTCACCAGCCGCGCCCCGTTCTCGGCGATCTGGTCCCGGTTGAGCACGGCATTGCGCGAGTAGGGGGTGCGATAGTAGCGGTTCAGCACCAGGTTGTCGGCGATGGTGTAGGGCATGACCAGCCCGTGCTTCTCGCGGTCTTCGGGAATGTGGGCCACGTCCAGTTCCGTCACCTGGCGCGGGGTGTAGTGGGTGGCGTCCTCGCCGGCGATGGTGATCGTGCCGCCGGCCACCGGCCGCAACCCCGTCAGCGCCTCTACGAACTCGCGCTGCCCGTTACCCTGCACGCCGGCCACGCCCAGGATTTCCCCGGCGCAGACCTGGAGCGACAGCCCTTTCACCGCTTTGTGATGGCGGTCGTCCATCACTTCCAGCCCATCAATCGACAGCACCATCGCGCCGGGTTCGGCTTCGTCTTTGTCCACTTGCAGGATCACTTTCCGGCCGACCATGAGTTCGGCCAGGCTGGCCTCGGTCGATTCCGCCGGCGCAGCCGCGCCCACGCTGCGCCCGCCGCGCAGCACGACGATCCGGTCGGCCACGGCCAGCACTTCTTTCAGCTTGTGGGTGATGAAGATGATTGACACGCCCCGCCCGGCCAGCTCGCGCATAATGTGAAACAGTTCGTTGGCTTCCTGCGGCGTCAGTACAGCCGTTGGCTCATCCAGGATGAGGATGTCGGCGTTGCGGTAGAGGGCCTTGATGATCTCCACGCGCTGTTGCAGGCCGACGGGCAGGTCGTCCACCTCGGCCGTCGGGTCAATCGAAAGGCCATACTGCTCCGAAAGTTCGCGCACGCGGCGGTTGGCCTCGCGCTTGTCGATGTAGCCAGCGGCCCGCGTCACCTCCGCGCCCAGGATGACGTTCTCGGCCACGGTCATCACCGGCACAAGCTGGAAGTGCTGGTGCACCATGCCGACCCCACGGGCGATGGCATCGCCGGGACTGTGCAGCGTGACGTGCTCCCCCTTGATCCAGATCTCGCCCGCGTCAGGGCGATAGAGGCCGTAGAGGATGTTCATCAGCGTGCTCTTGCCGGCCCCGTTTTCGCCCAGCAGGGCCAGGATTTCGCCCCGACGCAGTGTCAGGTCTACGCGGTCGTTTGCCAGCACGCCGGGGAACTGCTTGGTGATGCCTTTGGCTTCCAGGACGATGGGCGCTTCGTTGTTGCTCATGGTCACTCCACGTGTAGCATGGGTTTCTTAAGCCGTGTTCTGAAACCATGTCTGCTACGCGGGTTAAGAAACCCGCGCTACTCTATGCGATCTCAGCCACCTTTTTCGTAGGGCACGCCGCTGGCCGCCGGGGCGCGCGAGCGGCCGACGAAGCCGGCCAGTACCAGAATGGTCAGCAGATAGGGCAGGCTGCCGATGAATTGCGGCGGCAGGTTGACGCCGAAGAACTGGAGTTGCGTCTGCATGGCGTAGGTGAAGCCGAACAGCAGCGCCGCGCCCCAGGCCCCCAGCGGCGTCCACTTGCCGAAGATCATGATCGCCAGGGCCAGAAAGCCGCGGCCATTGGTCATCAGCCGCTCGAAGGAGCCAACGCCCTCCAGCGTCAGGAACGCGCCGGCCAGCCCGGCGATGGCCCCGCCCAGGATGACGTTGATGTAGCGAATCCGATAAACGTTGATGCCCACCGTGTCCGCCGCGCTGGGGTGCTCGCCCACGGCCCGCGTGCGCAGCCCCCATCGCGTATAGAACAACACGTAATGGACGACAAAGACGAGGAAGATCGCCAAATAAGTGATGGGCGGGTTGCGAAAGAGCACCGGGCCGAGGAGGGGGATGTCAGCCAGCGGGCCGAGGGGGATGGGCTGGAACTTGCCCTGGGTCGTCAGGCCCGTTACGTAGAAATATCCGGTCAGGCCCACGGCCAGGATGTTGATGACCGTGCCGCCGATGATCTGGTCCATCTTCAACGTGACGGCCATGAAGGCCAGCAGCGCGCCCATGAGCGCCCCGGTCAGCGCGCCGACCAGCGTCGCCACCCACAAATTGCCGGTGTAGACGTTAGCCAGGAAGGCCACGAAGGCGGCCAGGAGCATTTGCCCCTCGATGCCGATGTTGACGACGCCGCTCCGCTCGCCCAGCAGGCCGCACAGCGCGCCCAGGATGAGCGGCGTGGACTGCCGCAGGGTAGAGGCCAGCACGGCTGTCGTCACGCGGTCGTTCGTCATGTAGGCGTAGAGGATGGAGCCGACGATGATGACGGCGATCAGCACCCACCATTTGTGCTCGATCAGCCAATTCCTCGATTCGACCTGGCGTTGCGCGGTTAGTTCCATAGCGGGTTCCCTGTGTTTTCAGGTGCAACCCACTTCAGAAAGTGGGTCGCACCAGGTCGTCTGCTATCACTTGCCCCAGCCGGTGCTCAACGTCACCTTCTCATCGTCGCGATCGCGCTGGCGGATGAGCCACTTGACGATGATGTCGGCGGCGACGAAGAAGAGGATGAAGGCGGTGATGACGTCGGTGATCTCTTTGGCGACGCCGGCGCTGAACTGCATTTGACTGGCGCCAGAGCGCATCGCGCCGAGCAGGATCGCCGCCGGAATGACGCCGAAGGGGCTGGTCTTGCCCAGCAGAGCCACCGTGATGCCGTCGAAGCCTAGCCCGGCGTTGAAGCCCGGCTGGAAGCGGCCGACGATGCCCAGCGTCTCGACTGCGCCGCCCAGGCCGGCCAGGAAGCCACTGATCATCATGGTCATGATAATCATGCGGGCCACGCGAATGCCGGCGTATTGGGCCGCACTGGAATTAAGGCCGACGGTGCGAATCTCATAGCCGAGCGTTGTCCGATAGAGCACCCACCAGACGATGACGGCGGCCAAGATGGCGAAGATGAAGCCGAGCGGTACGTTGCCCAGGATGGGAAGCTCGGCTGAGGGCAAGATTTTCGGCGTGCGGGCCACGATATTGCTCGGCGACGTATCTTTCCACGGCCCATCGGCCAGAAAGTCGGTGATGTTGATGGCGATATAGTTGAGCATGATGGTCACGATGACCTCATGCGCGCCGGTGTACGTCTTGAGCGCGCCGGGGATGAAACCGTAGAGCGCGCCGGCCAGGCCGCCGATCAACAGCGCCAGGGGGGCGTGGATGAGGGCCGGCAGTCCATTGATGGCGTAGCCGGCGTAGGCGGCCACGATGGCCCCGATGAGCAATTGCCCCTGCGCGCCGATGTTGAACAACCCGGCCTTGAAGGCGAAGGCGACGGCCAGGCCGCTGAAGATGAGCGGCGTGGCTTTCTCCAGGGTGCGCTGGACAGCGACCGGCGTGCCAAACGCGCCCTTGATGAGCGCCCCATAGGCTTCAAGCGGGCTGGCCCCGGAGACGAGGAGCAGGATGGCGCCGATCAGCGCGCCCAACAACACGGCCACGAGGGGCACACTGATGCCCCGCCACACCCGCCGCAACCAGCTCCTGGCCCGATCGCCGCTGTCCGTCGTGGGAACTGTCGTCATAGCCGCCTCTCAGACAATTAGGAATTAGGAATTAGGAATTAGGAACCGGTACTGCGTGATGTTGTGCGTTTAGACAATGTGCGACGTGCCGAGTCCGGCACGTCGCACATTGCGTACTACTTACCTAGAACGTGAGGCGCGCCGGGAGAGGCGGCCTCGTCTCGTCATCGTTCCGATTAGCCACCCGGGGTGTAGCCGGTGGTGATAGAGCCGTCCTGCAGGCCCGCTTCGGTCGCGGACAACAGGTCTTTGACTTCCTGCGGAACCGCGTCCTCATGCTCGTGGAACGGGG
>NZ_JAYRVJ010000230.1:0-14613 GCF_041918635.1 Promineifilum sp. (SeqCode) | reverse complement strand
TTCCTGATGCTGGGCATGTACATCGCCTTCTGGCTGTTCACGCTGTTGGGCATGGATCCGTACCTGTCCATCCCGCTGGTCGCCATCCTGGTGTTTCTGCTGGGCGTGCTCATCCAGGCGGGCTTGGTGCAGCGCGTCCTAGCTGCGCACCCGTTGAACCAGATCATCCTGCTACTGGGCGTCTCCACGCTGACCATCGGTCTGGTGCAGTACTTCTGGACGGCCGAGCCGCGCGTCATTCGCGTGCCCTACGAGACGGCGGTGTTCGTGCTGGGCGGCATCCGCTTCAGCATCCCGCGCACGGTGGCCTTTTTCGCCGCCATGATCAGCTCGACGCTCCTCTACCTCTTCCTGCAACGCACGCGCACCGGCACGGCCATCCGGGCCGTCTCACAGTCGCGGGTGGGCGCGCTGCTGATGGGCGTCAACGACAAGTTCATCTACCGGCTCACCTTTGGTATCGGCACAGCCGTCACGGCCATCGCCGGCGTGCTGCTGACGCCTAACTACCGCATGATCCCCACCGTGGGCCAGCCCTTCGGCGTGACCGCCTTCGTCGTCGTCGTGTTGGGCACGATGGGCAACTTCATCGGCGCGTTCGTCGGCGGCCTGATCATCGGTCTGGTGGAGGCGTTCGCCGGCTTCTTCATCGGCGGCGACCTGAAGATCGTCGCCAGCATGGTCGTCTTCATCATTATCCTCATCTTTAAGCCGTCGGGCCTCTTCGGAGGGAAAAAGGGCATATGAGCACCAAATCCGTCGATGCCACCGCCCGCGCCGGCCGCTCGCGGTTGCCCTGGCTACAGAACATCCTGCTCGATTGGGACAAAACCCAACTCCTGGTCAGTTTCATCGTGCTGGGGCTAATCGCGCTGTCGCCGCTGTTCATCAGTTCGCCCTACTACCTGGGCATCGTCGTGCTGACCACGCTCTACATGTTCACCGGCATTTCGTGGAACATCGTCGCCGGGTTCGCGGGGCGGCTGCTCATCGCCCACATCATCTTTCTGGCCGTGGGGGCCTACACCACCATCGTGCTCTACAACACGTTCGGCGTCTCGCCCTGGATCGGTATCCCCCTCTCCGGGCTGACGGCGGCGTTCCTGGGCCTGATCGTGGCCTTCATCACCCTGCGCTACGGCCTCAAGATGGACTACTTTGCGCTGTTCACCATCGCCACGATGGTGGCGATGAAAGCGCTGTTCCTGAAGTGGGATTTCGTGGGCGGGGCGGTAGGCATGGGCCTGTCGCTGTCCGATCCGGGCTGGCAGAAGATGATCTTCGCCAACAAGCAGCCCTACCTGTACATCGCTCTTGTTCTGGCGGTGGTGGGCGTCATCATCCAGTACGCCATCTACCGCTCCAAGATGGGCAAGTACTTCATGGCTATCCGCGAAGACGAAGCGGCGGCGGCCGCGCTGGGAGTGAACACGTCGCTCTATAGCACCCTGGCCCTGCTCATCGGCTCAGCCATGGCCGGCATCGGCGGCGGCTTCTACGTCATGTACGTGACGTTCGTCGAACCGCCGCAGGTGTTCGACCTGGGCCTCAACGTGGAGATCATCATGGCCGCCCCCATCATCGGCGGCTTGGGCAGCCTGGCCGGCCCCGTGCTGGGCAGCCTGCTGAACAAGCCGCTGGTGGAGTTCATTCGCGGCTTCCTCTCCGGCGGGCGCAGCGGCACGACGCTCATCGTCTACGGCGCCTTCCTGATCCTGGCTATCCTATTCATGCCGCGCGGCGTCACCGGGCTGCTGCACACGCTCTATCTCAAGCTGCGCCGGCGGTTGGCCCCTGTCCAGACGGAAGAGGCATAACATGACACTCCTCAAGGTAGAGAACATCACCAAACGCTTCGGCGGCCTGGTAGCCGTGCACGACCTGAGCCTGACGGTGGAGACCGGCGAGATTCTCGGCCTCATCGGCCCCAACGGCGCGGGCAAGACCACGGCGTTCAATATGATCTCCGGCTACTACAAGCCGACCGAGGGCCAGGTCTTCTTCGACGGCCGGAACATCACCGGCATGCGGCCCGATCAGATCTGCAAGCTGGGGCTGGCCCGCACCTTCCAGGTGGTGAAGCCCTTCCCGCAACTGAGCGTGCTGGATAACGTGATGATCGGGGCCTACAACCGCACCGGCGATAACGAGGCGGCGCGCCAGAAGGCCCTGGAGATCATCGACTTCCTGGGCATGAAGAAGGGCAGCGACCAGCTGGCCGGCAGCCTGTCCGTAGCCGGGCGCAAGCGGCTGGAAATCGCCAAGGCGCTGGCGACCGGGCCGAAGATGATCCTGCTCGACGAGGCGATGGCCGGCCTGCGCCCCACGGAGACGGACGAGATCATCGAACTAGTACGCCAGGTTAAGGAGCAGAACGTCGCCATGTTGCTGGTCGAGCACGTGATGAAGGTCATCATGGAGTTGGCCGACCGCATCGTGGTGATCCACCACGGCGAGAAGATCGCCGAGGGTGCGCCGCGCGACGTGGTGCAGGATAGCGCCGTGATCGATGCGTATCTAGGGGAGGCGGCAGTCCATGTTGAAGGTTAATGGCGTTGACGTCTCCTATGGAGACACCCAGGTTCTATTCGACGTCTCGCTGGACATCCAGACGGGCGAACTGGTGGCGGTCATCGGGGCCAACGGGGCGGGCAAGACCACCCTGCTGCGCACCATCTCCGGCCTCCTGAAGCCGAAGGTCGGCTCCATCTCCTTTCAGGACGACACCATTAGCAGCCGACCGCCCCACCACATCGTGGGCGACGGCATCATCCAGGTTCCCGAAGGGCGCTTGCTGTTCCCCAACATGAGCGTGCTGGAGAACTTACGGCTGGGGGCCTATCTGGTGAAGGACAAGGCGCTCATTGACGAGCGCCTCCACTCGGTCTACAGCCTGTTTCCCATCCTGGAGGAGCGCGCCGGCCAGATGGCGGGTACGCTCTCCGGCGGTGAGCAGCAGATGGTCGCCATCGGCCGCGGCCTCATGGCCGGCCCCAAGCTGCTAATGATGGACGAACCCTCGCTCGGCCTGTCGCCCAAGCTGGTGCAACAGGTCTTCAAGCTGGTGTCGCGCATCAATGAGGAGATGGGCGTCACCGTGCTGCTGGTCGAGCAGAACGTCCGCCACTCGTGCGAGATCTGTAGCCGCGCCTTTGTGCTGGAGAACGGCCGTGTCGTCCTCCACGGGCCGGGGCGCGAGATGCTGGAGAACGACCACGTGCGGCGGGCTTATCTGGGTCTGTAATTAGCAAGACCTGACAGGTGGGGCGTTGGCCGCCAACGCCCCACCTGTCAGGTCTGGACTCTATTATGCGCGTTCTATTCATTAACCCCAATACGTCGCCCGGCTTCACCGAGAAGATCGCTGCCATCGCCACGCGGCACGCCTTTCCCGGCACGGACGTGGTGGCCGTCAACCCGACCTCCGGCCCGCGCTCTATCGAGAGCATCTACGACGAACTGCTGAGCTCGCCCGGCACGCTGGAGACCGCCATCGAGCGGCTCGACGAATGCGACGCCGTCGTCATCGCCTGCTACAGCGACCACCCGACGGTCTATGCCCTGCGCGAGATCGCCGACAAGCCGGTTGTGGGCATCGCCGAGGCGTCGATGTTGCTGGCCTGCGTGCTGGGGCACAAATTCAGCGTGGTGACGACCAATCGAGAGTGGGAACCGCTGCTCTGGGACGCGGTGCGCCACTACGGGCTGGGTGAACGGTGCGCCTCGGTGCGCTCAACGGGCATGGCTGTGCTCGATCTGGAGACGGCCGGCGCGGAGACGGTGGACAACGCCATCATCGCCGCTGCGCGTCTGGCCGTCGAGCAGGATGGCGCGGATGTCATCTGCCTGGGCTGCGCTGGCATGGCCGGCCTGGACGAGAAGGTGACGGCGGCGCTGGGCGTCCCGGTGGTGGATGGCGTCGTGGCGGCGCTCAAGCTGATGGAGGGCGCGGTGGCCGCCGGATTGAGCACCAGCAAGCGATTGGCCTACGCCCAACCGCAGTACAAGGAGGTGGTCGGTTTGCCCGCCCTCTTCGACCGCCCCTATGTTCGCCGGTGATCAGTAGGGGCAGACCTGCGTGTCTGCCCACGTTCCACAGGGCGCACACAGCGGTGCGCCCCTACATCTGTTTGAACAAGGGCGCACACGCCGGTGCGCCCCTACGGTGGACCCATGTCTATGCTAACTTTCGTCCCCGGCGAGATGACCGATCCCGCCCCCTATCGCCTGCTGACCAGTGTCGTCGCGCCGCGGCCGATCGCCTGGATCACTTCGGTTAACGGGGAGGGCCGGCCTAACCTGGCCCCGTTCTCTTTCTACAACGCCGTCGCCGGCTTCCCGCCGACGATCATGTTCTCCGTCTCCTATCGCCGGCGGGAGCCGCGCGAGAAGGACACCCTGCGCAACGTGCGCGAGACGGGCGAATTCGTGTGCCACGTAGTGGATGAGGCGTCGGCCGAGGCGATGATTCGCTCGGCGGTGGAGTGGCCGGAGGCGTTCAACGAGATCGAGCTGTGCGGCCTGGAGATAGCGCCCGCGGTGGACGTGCGCCCGCCGCGGCTGACGTGCGCGCCAGTGGCGATGGAGTGCAAGGTGACGCAGATCATCCCGGTCGAAGGGGCGACGAACGTCATGGTGCTGGGGCGCGTGGTGCGCTTCCACATCCGCGAGGCGCTCTACCGGCCGGAGATAGGGCTGGTTGATACGGTGGCGCTGCAACCGCTCACGCGCCTGGGCGGGGGTGTCGAGTACACGCGGATCGGGGAACTACTTCTGCTGCCGATCCCCTCCCTCGAAGAAGCGATGTCCGAATCCGCCTGATCCGCGCACCTTTCCGAGGTCATCCAGGTATCCCAGATTTCGCGCATCCCTTTGAAAATCTGGGATATCTGTGGATTCTTTCTCAGCTAAAGCGATACCCGACGCCCGGCTCGGTGAGGATGTGCTCGGGGTTCATCGGCTCGCTCTCGATCTTGTGTCGCAGTTGGGAGATGTAGACCCGCAAATACTCCCGCTCGTCACCGTACTCAGCCCCCCAGACTTCCTGCAAGATCTTGCGATGCGAGATGACCTTGCCCTGATTATGGGCCAGGTATTCCAGCAGCCGGAACTCTGTCGGCGTCAAATGAATCTCGTCGCCATCGCAGAGCACCTGGTGACTGTCGCAATCGATCAGCAGCTTGCCGGAGGTGATGAGGCGGCGATCCGGCGTGCTGTCGCTGCTGTGTTTGTGGGCCACCCAGCGCCGCAGGGCGGAGCGCACGCGGGCCAGGAACTCCTCCATGCTGAAAGGCATTTCCAGGTAATCGTCAGCCCCCAGATCGAGCGCCCTGATCTTGGTCTGTTCCGCGCCGATGGTGGACAGCACGATGATGGGCGCCTGGGACTGGGCGCGTATCCGTTTGCAGACCGTCAGACCGTCCACGTCGATGGTGAAGTCGAGAAGGATCACGTAGAGATCGATGCGCTCGCGCGCGGCCACGTCCACGGCATCGCGGTCGTCCAGCGCCAGAGTCACCTCGTAGCCCCGGCCGGACAGGTTGCGGCGCAGTGTGCGCAGAATCTCCAGTTGGTCCCCGATCAGGAGGACGCGGCTGACTTCCATCTTTCCCCTGAGTGTGGAATCGTGAGCGTGAAGGAGATGGGCGTTGCCCCTTCCGGCACCGACAGGGCGATCCGCTGTTGTCTCAAGAGGCGGGCCGCCGTGAATGCCTTCAGCCTCGCCTCGGCCGGGATGCCACCGGGCGCGCCGCTGGCGAGCGGCAAGGGCTGGGTCGTCTCGCTGCCCAACCAGGCAATGAGGACGGTCGCCGCCCGGGCGAAATCCCCTTCCACGTGAATCTGCCAATCAGCGGCGGTCTGTTCCGCCCTGATTCTCAGCGTTGTGGGCGGCGCGTTGCCGGCGCTGATCAGCGCCTCGAACAACAGCTTGAGGGCCATGCGCAGATAGTCGTAGTCTACCAGCGCCAGCCGGCCCTCGCCGGGCAGCGCCAGCGTCACGGCCAGCCCCGGCGCGCTTTTTTCCAACCCATCCACGGCGCGAAACAGGATTTCCGGGATGCTGCTCGGCTCCAGCCCCAACCTGAGGATGCTGCCCTCGGACTGCATCGCCAGCGTCATGGCGGCCATCATGCCGGAGATGTGGTCGATGCTCTTGTCGATGGTCTGCATAAACTCGCGCTGGGCGGAGCGGTCCCAAATGATGCTGTTATCCAGCAGGCTGGTGATGGCGGCCTTGATCGAGGCCGATGACACCTGGAGCCGCTGGCTGACGTCGGCGTACAGCGACCAGAGTTCGGTATCGCTGCTATCGGGCGACAAATTCAATGGTTCCGACGAGATCGGATCTTCGATGTTCATGACTGGTACTACAGCAGCTTGCCCGGCCGCGCCGGTCAGGCGGAGGGCTGGGCAATCACCAGGCGCTCGGCGCCGATACGGAGGCCGGCTTCACCTTGCAGGGCCTGCGGCAGCTTGCGCAGGGTTGTGATGATGACCTGCTCGCCGCCGTCTTGCAGAAAAGTGGCGGCGGCGCGCAACTTGGCTTCCACCATATTGGACGGGATCGGCCCCGCGGCCAGCAGCGCGTTCAGTTCGTCGCGCGAGAGGTGGCGATCCTGCTCGGTATTCAGGCGCAGCAGGATGAACTTGTCGTTTCTCTCGATGAGCATCAGCATCACGGCGGCGTGCACGCTTTTGGCGATCATGCAAGCGACCTGATCGGTGTCCACCACAGCCTCAACGCCTCGCAGCGCGCCGCCGGCCGAGCGCACAACCGGGATGCCCCCGCCGCCACCGGCCACGACGACCGCGCCGCTCTGCGCCAGTTGGGTGATAGCTTCCATCTCCACCACCTCCAGTGGGGTGGGGGCGGGCACGGCGCGCCGGTAGCCCCGCCCCTGCTCCAGTAGCATGTGCCAGCCGCGGGTTTGGCGGTACTGCTCGGCCGTGAGCCGGTCAAAGTAGGGGCCAATGGCTTTGGTAGGCTCGTGAAACAGCGGGTCCTGGTCATCCACCACCGTCTGGGTGATGAGGGACATGACCGCCCGACGGTTGGCCCGCTCGGTCAACACGTTTCGGAGCGCCTGCGCCAGCATATAGCCGGTAGCTCCCTGCGTGTCGGCGCCACATACGTCGAGGGGGATGGGGTGGAGGGCGTGGCTGGCAAGCTCGGAACGCTGGAGGACGAAGCCGACCTGGGGCTTATTGCCGTGCATGATGACGAGCGGCCAATTACTATCCAGGATCGGAGCGAGGCCCTCGGCCAGCGTGCGGGCGTTGTCGCGCTGGCTGGCGATGGAGCTATCGAAGCCGTTGGCCAGCACTTCGCCGTTGACAAGTACCACGACTGCCTTTTTCATTGCAAATTCCTCTCCTAATCCTGTTCGAGCACTTGCAGCGGGCTTTCGAGCAAAGCGCGGTTGGGCGGGCGCTAAGCAGTAGGGTGGTCAAGCTGGAGTGTCTTTGGGGCAGCCGACCACCCCCATCGTCGCGATGCCGCTTGTCCGTTGCGAGCAGTATGGAGCATACCGGATGATGGGAGATTTTCAAGCTTGACTAAAGTACTACACAGATGGGTGGCCCGGCGTGCGCTCCACTTCCCCAGGTAGGACGCACTTATGGCCCTCTGTCAGGTCTGGACGCGGGATTATTGATAGGGAATCGGGATTTTGCCCAAGCGATTGCCTTCATAATGGCTAGGTGTATGGCCGCCAGGGTTCGAAAGAGCATGCGGGTGGCCAGGCTCGGTCGAGCCTATTGACAAGAGCGCTTGCGCTATTATACTGTGATCCTGTCGCATTCATGTGCCAGTGAATGGGCGCCACAATTGTATTGGTAGCGGATTGTCCCTGACATCGCGTCGCCACATCATCAATTGGGACTATACAACTCCGCGCTTCGGCCTGCGTCAATTTGTGATGTGTATCGCCTCTCCTTGATAGAGGCGTTTCGGGCCCAGTAGTGCCGGACCCAGGATTAGCAGAACTGAACGTCAAAAAGTGGCTGGTATGGCAGCGTTAAGCGTCTACCTCTTTGGCAGGTTCACGATGGAATCCGGCAACGGGCCGGCCTCCTCTCTGAACGGCGCTAAGGTGCAAGAGCTGTTCGGCTATCTGCTGCTACATGGCAGCCGGCCCCACCTGCGCGAGACGCTGACGACGCTCCTATGGGCCGACGTGCCCGCCGTCCAGGCCAAAAGCTACCTGCGCAAGACCATCTGGCAGCTGCAGGTGTCGCTGGCCCAGTTGTCGCCGCCAACCGCCGAGCCTTTTCTGTGCGCCGAAGGGGAGTGGCTCCAGGCCAACGCTGAGTCGGACCTGTGGCTCGACGTGGCCCAATTCGAGTGCGCCTACCGGCAGGCGCAAGACGTCGCCGGCGAAGTAATGGACTCGGCGACGGCCTCGCACGTAGAGGCGGCCGTCGCGCTTTACCGCGGCGATCTGCTGGAAGGCTGGTATCAGGAGTGGGTACTGTTCGAGCGCGAGCGGCTGGAGCGTATGTATCTGGTGCTGGTGGACAAGCTGATCAGCCATTGCGCCGCCCACGGCCGCTATGAGGCGGGTATCAGCTATGGCGCGCAGGCTCTCCGCCACGACCCGGCGCGCGAGCGCACCCACCGCCGTCTGATGCGCCTTCATTACCTGGCCGGCAACCGCTCCGAGGCGCTGCACCAGTATGCCCTGTGTGTGGAGACGCTGCGCCGCGAACTCGACGTGACCCCTTCTGAGCGCACCAACGCGCTCTATCGCCGCATTTTGACGGAGAGTGGAGCGGGGGAGCGCAGGGGCGGGGGAGCAGGGGAGCAGGGGAGCGCTCCACAGACCCAGACACGGGACAGAGCCGCCACGCCGAGCGGCCGGACGCCCGCTTCGTCGAACGGCGAGGTGCGCGACACGCTGCGGCAACTGGAGCAGATGCTGCATTTGCTAGGCGAGACGCAGCAACTCGTCCAGCGCAACATCAACCACGTGGCGGCGACGCTGGATGATTTGCTGGGTTCTAGAAGCTAGTTCGGAGTGCGCATCCTCAGATGCGGACGGCTCCCCGACGCGCGCATCTGAGGATGCGCACTCCGAAATTCCCACCCCCCAGGCGCACCGGTCAGAGTCCGCATCCTCAGATGCGGGACGGTCCACCCACGATACGCGCATCTGAGGATGCGCACTTCAAGAACGCCCCCGCTCCCCTGCACCCCCGCACCCCCGCTCCCCTGCAGCCGGCCACGGGATAAGAATCCCGTGCCACATGGCAACTACAAAAGAGATCGCCCCAACCTACACGCCAGGATACGCCGCAGGATACATGGCTCTGCTATGCTGCCCGCGTATGGACCCAGAACCCACTGAAACGGGCCATTCCTTTGTCATCCGGATGTGGCCGGAAGAGACGGCCATTGAACCAGGATCGATCCTATGGCGCGGGCATATCACCCACGTGCCCGGCGGCGAAAGACGATATTTTCAAGACCTGGATGCGCTCCGGCAGTTCATTCAGCCTTTTCAAGGTACTATGGCGCCACTCTTTTCGTTCGATGAGCCAGCGGAGTCCCGCAGCGGCCCCGGCGCGACGGCCGAACTGGCCGCCGCCACGGCGCGCCTGACTGAGGCGTTGAACACCCTGTTGTCGCGCCTCCGGGAAGTGGCCGAACTGCCTGGAGAGTCCGATCCCGTGCCGGCGGCCGACGCCACCATTCTGGGCGTCGAACAGAAGCTGGTTGGCCTGGGACACTACCGCGGCCAGGAGTTGCGCCACGGCATCGCCCCCGTGGCGCTCAAGGGCGGCCGGCTGCTGGCGACGGTTCAATTCCAACTTTGGGGCGCGTCGCCGGGCGAGGTGGGCGAGCTATCCACGGCCGTGCACGGCCGGTTACTAGGCGCTCGCACCCTGCTGCAACAGGAGGGCTTCCTGCGCCTTAAGGCGGCCGGCGCGTCGTTGGCCGAGCACGTCGGCTCGCTCGACGTGTGGCGCAAGGCGCTCACCTATGAAGTCCTCTACGAATATCACTACGAGGACGCCGACGGGGCCGAGGGGCTGATCGCGCGCATCCCCGTCCACGCCGATCTGGAGACCCTCAACTCGCCCGACCGCGAGACGAGCGTGGTCACCGACGCGCTGGCGCGCTGGGACGACGTGGCCGCGCCCGCCTGGGAGTTGCGCGGTGTCATGGATCTGCGGCGGGTGAACGCGCTCGTCTTCCTGGCCGGCCTGCCGCCCACCGGGGCGGTCGAGTGGCTGCGAACGACGGCCACAGCCGGCGCGCCGCCTCAGGAGTTCGCCACATTCGATGAGTTCCTGGCCGCGGTCACCGATCCGGACAACCCGGCTCTGAACGCGCGCTTCACCTTCCCCTCGCTGGTCGAGTTCCTGAACCGCTTCGACGCCGATCCCAACCTGATTAGCATGGGCAACTGGAACGTGGACGAGGACGAGGCGCTCGATACCTATCTGGCCCGCTCGCTGCAATGGGAGCGGCCGTTGCGGTTGCGGCGCGGCATTGATCGGCTGCGCATCACCTACGCCCCGGGCAGCGCCGAGCCGCGCTTCGACCACGTGGGCATTGTGTATTTGCGGGCCGGGTGAGAACCGGTTGGCCCGCTTGTTGAGGTGCGACGCACTTTCTGAAGTGCGTTGCACCTGATGATAGAAGGAATAGTCAGCGGCGGCCGAACCGCCACCCAGTTTTCTCTACAGGAGCAAACCTATGTCCGAGATGATCTTGCCAGGTGTCTACATCGAGGTGCGCCCCGAAGCGCTTATCATACCTGGGCGGGTGTCGGTCAACAACGTCGGCATCGTCGGCACCGCCAGCCGTGGGCCGGTCGATACGCCGACGCTGCTCGCCACTTATTCCCAGGCGCGCGAGATTTTCGGGGAGTACGACGCGTGGAATGAGAGAAACCCCGATCCCAACGCTCTTTCGCTCGTTCGCGCGCTGGAATTGGCCTTCCGCCATGGGGCAACCACGGTCTATGCCGTACGTATTGCCAGCGGTGGGGCTGCGGCCGGCTTTGCCCTCAACTCGGGCGGCAACCCCAACGTGACGCTGCGGGCCAACAGCCCGGGCACATGGGGCAACGAAATCGAGATACTGGTCACGAAGGCCGAGGCCGGCGACACCAGTTTCATCGAGGCGGAAAAGCACCCAGGCGACGCGCCCATTGCCCTCAAGTACCCGATTGCACGGAGTGCCCGCAACCGGGTGACGGTCTTAAATCCGGCGACGGGGCGCGTCACGCCGTTCGAAGTTTTCTACGAGGACGATCCGGCCCCTACCGCCGGCCAAGTTCGGATCGACACGGCGGCAAAAACGCTAGAGTTTTTCGCCGCCGAAGCGCCGAACGCCGCCGATCAGGTAGTGACGGTGTCCTACGTTGTCCCGTCCGCCAATAGCCGCAAGGTCACGCTGAAGCTGGGTACCATGCAAGAGGTCTACGTCGTCGCCAGCGGCGAGGATCTGGCGCGGGACATCAACGCTAATTCCGCGCTCGTCACTGTGCCTGAGGGCGATTTGGGGGCAGGCGCGGCCGATTTGCCCGATCTCTCCACTGACCCTGCCAAGTTTGAACTCTTTGGCAGCGGGACGAACCCACGCGGCAACAACGGTGCGGGCGTTGGCTCCACAGATTTCGAAGCAGGATTCAGTCAACTCCTCAACGAAAACGTCCACATTCTCGTCGCCGCCGGTCAGAGCCATCACGAGATCGGGGATGAATTAGCCGCTCATGTGGCTGCCGCTTCCAACGACGAGAACAAGCGGGAACGCATCGGCATCGTCGGCAGCGCCCTAACCGATACCTTCGACGACATTCGCGGCCACAACCTCAATAGTGACCGCGTCGTCTTCGTCGCCCCCGGCATCGTCGCTTCGGACGCTGTGCTACGGAAGGACGTCACGCTGCCTGGCAGCTACGCCGCCGCGGCTATTGCCGGCCTCATGTCCAGCTACGATCCACACGTCAGCCTGACCAACAAGCCCTTGCCGGTAGCTGGACTACAGCGCAAGTATACCAACCCAGACCTAAAGGTATTGCTGGAGGAGGGGCGGGTGTTCGCGCTGCAGGAGAAGCTCGGCTTCAAGGTCGTGCGGGGCATCACCACCTCCACCAACACCGCCTGGAAGCAGATCACCACGCGGCGCATTGTGGACTACGCCAAGTTCGGCGTGCGTTCGGCGGCCGACCCCTACATCGGCATGCTCAACAATGAGCGCGTGCGCGGCGCGTTGCGGGCGACGATCAACAGCTTCCTGACCGAGATGGTCGAGGACGAGATGTTGATCGGCTACGACCTCAACGTCTCGGCCACCCGCGAGCAGGAGCGTCAGGGCATCTGTGTGGTGACGATGGTCGTCCGGCCGGTGTTCAGCATCGATTTCATTAAGGTGACGATGTTCCTTGAGTAGAGAGTGGTTAGTAGTCAGTGAGCACTGACCACTAACAACTAGCAACAGGAGACAAACCCATGGCATTGACAAACGTCTACACCGGCGCCAACGGCACGCTGACGCTGGCGTTCGAGGATACACCCGAAGGGCAGGATGCTAAGAGCGTCATTGACCTGTATCAGGTCACCACCGTCGGCCGCGTGGCTAACGTGGAGGTCTGCATCCAAACCGACCTGGAGGAGTTCCACGAGATCGGCCGCCGCCACGCGACCTCGCTCCACCCCGGCAACATCCATATCAGCGGCCGGGTTGGGCGGGCCTACGTCAACGGCGCGCTGCTGTTCCTGCTGATGGGGCGCGGTGGGGCCCCGACCCAGATCGCCGAGCCCTACGTGCAGCCCGTCTTCAGCATGCGCATCGCCCTGAACGACCCCGCCGTGCCTGGCAACACGGTCAGCCTGGAATTGAAAGGGGTCAAGTTCCAGAACTGGGCCTACGCCATGCCGGAGGATGACTTCGTGATGGAGAACCTCAGCTTCAAGGCGCTGAACATCAGCGTAGTCGACCAGGAAGCGCCGGAAGGCGGCGGCGACGCTGTGGCTATGGTTCCGGAAGGCTTCGCGGGCACGGAGCAGGCGTAAGCGATTCCAGACGGGCCAGACCTCAGAGGTCTTCTGAGACCTCTGAGGTCTGGTAACGAGGTGAGTGATGACTCTTACGGCCGAAGAACTGCTGGCCGGCAGCGCGCTAACCCATCGGGTGGAGATACCCGCCGACTTGCTCGGCAGCAACGGCCATCGCCCGGTCGATACCGAGGTGGTGCTGCGCCCGCTGACGGTGCAGGCGTTGCAGCGCATCGGCAAGGCCGCCGGCGACGACGAGACCCTCTCGGCCTCGCTGATGATCCAGCAGGCGCTGGTGGAGCCGGGGCTGAAGTTCGAGCAGGTTTCGCAGTTGCCGGCCGGCGTGGCCCGCTTCCTGGTGGAGCGGATCAACGCCATCAGCGGCGTAACGACGGCCCGCGATGAACTGGAAGAGTTGGTGCAGGCCCCCCTGGCGCGCGCCTGCTTTGTGCTGGCGAAGACGTTCGGCTGGACGCCGGAAGAGGTCAGCGGGCTGACTATCGGCCAGATCTTGCTCTACTTGGAGATGGCCCGGCGCGATGGAGAGCATTCATGACCTTGCCGCGCCTCTGCCCGCCCTCGCCTCGCAAGGTTTTGGCCGGCGGGCGCGCCCCGGCCTGCTGGAAACAGCAGGTGCGGCGCGCCACGGCCGGGCCGGCGGCGCTGGCCCGCGCCTGCGCCTGGGTGGCCGATCTGGCCCACCAGCCGGGGCCGAAGCTGCGCCGCGAGCCGCTGCTGGGGCATTGCCTGCCTGAACTGATGGGCGAGTTGGGCCAGGAAGAGCCGCCGCCGCCGGCCGAGGCCGAACGCCGCCGCGCCAAACCCACCCCTCCGCGAGAGGGTGTGGGCGACGGCCTCAAGGGCCAACACGGGCCAACGACCGGTGCGCGCCAGCCGCGACCGCCGCGGCCTGACTCGACGGCGGGGGGACGCAAACCGTCTCACCGGCCGGCCGCGTCCGCCGTCGCGGGTGGGCCAAAGCGGGCGACGCCGGAGTTGCTGGCGCGTCACGGCGGGCGGGCGGCTAAAGGCCGCCTGGCGACCGCCGACCGCCGCCGGCCGACCGCCGGCCACCGGCCGCCGATGGGCGAGCATCGGCTGCTGGTCAAGCAGCCCGGCCACGATTGGTCTGACCGGCTTATCGAGCGGGTCAAACAGCGCGTCTTACGCCCCTCCCCTCGGGAGGGGTCGGGGGAGGGCTCCGCGTCGCTCCCTTCGCACTTTTTGCCGGAAGAGCGGCCGGCCGATCTGGCCGCGCAATGGAGCGGCCTACTGGAGGGCCGGCGCATCCCGGCCGGGTGGCTCGCCGCGCAATTGGGGCAGGTTGGGCGCGGAGCGTCCGCCGGCGCGGGTAGCCGTGGCGGACGCGACGAAAAGCCCTCCCCCAACCCCTCCCGAGGGGAGGGGGGCGGCGACCGTCAGACCGCGGCCGAGCGGCGCGGGCCGGGGTGGTATTCCCGCTTGCGCCCGCGGCGGTTGGCGGACGGAAGTCTCTTGCGCGGGACGCGAACGGGATCGGACGCGGGCCGAGGCTCGTTCGCATCTGAGGATGCGAACTCAGAAGGATGGGCCGGGCCGGATGAGGGCGGCGCGACCCAGCGGAAC
>NZ_JAYRVJ010000229.1:0-8483 GCF_041918635.1 Promineifilum sp. (SeqCode) | reverse complement strand
GTTTCTCTATTCGGCCATCCTCAGCCTGGAGGCGGCCGACTACCACCTGTTGACGTTCGTCACCGGCTCGCGAACCGACACCGAGGTGTACGAGGAGCTGTACCGACGGGGCCAGGTGGCCGGCTTCGTGCTGGCCAATACCAACGACAACGACCCGCGCATCGCCTTTCTGCTAGAGAACCACATCCCCTTCGCCAGCTTCGGCCGGGCCAACGACGAATGGGAGTTCGGCTGGGTGGACGTAGACGGCGCCAGCGGCATGCGGCAGGTCGTCGACCATCTGGTGGCGCAGGGCCACCGGCGCATCGGGCTGCTGACGTGGCCGGAAGGCTCCAAGGCCGGCGGCCAGCGCGAGATCGGCTACGCCGAAGGGCTGGCCGCGGCCGGCGTGCGGCCGGAGCCGGAGTGGATCGTGCGCGGTCTCAATACGCTGCAAACGGGCGCGGCCGGCGCAGCTCGCTTGCTGGCGCTGCCGCCGGCGCGGCGGCCAACGGCCATTGCCTGTGTCAGCGACCTGCTCGCGGTCGGCGCGATGAACGCGGCGGCGGCGGCCGGCCATACGGTCGGCGGCGATCTCGCCGTCACCGGCTATGACGACAGCGCCATGGCCCCGTTCTTACAACCACCGCTGACCTCCGTCCAGCAACCGATTGCGGCCGTGGGGAAGCAAATCGTACGCATGTTGCTGCGCCAACTGCGCGGCGAACCCGTATCGGAACATGGCATCTTGCTGGAACCAACCCTTATCGCGCGCCGCTCCAGCGGCGCAACTGGAGAGAGCGCCTAATGGCCCGATCGGCCGCGGCCTTGCAGGCCATTATTTTCGACCTTGACGGCGTCATCACTGACACGGCCGAGTACCACTTCCGGGCCTGGAAACGTCTGGCCGACGAGGAAGAACTGCCCTTTGACCGGGAGATGAATGAACGCTGCCGCGGCATCACGCGGCGCGACTCGCTGATGGTCATTCTGGATGGGCGGGCCGAGAGCGAAGAGCGCATCGGGGAGCTGATGGCGCGCAAGCAGCGCTATTACGAAGCGTCGCTCGACCAGCTCAGCCCAGCCGACCTGCTGCCGGGCGTCGCCGCCCTGCTCGACCGCCTCGACGAGGCCAAGCTCCCCTACGCGCTGGCCAGCGCCAGCAAGAACGCGCGCTCCGTCTGCGAGCGGCTGGGCATCGCCGGCCGGCTGGCGGTGATCGCCGACGGCTATAGCGTGGATCGGCAGAAGCCGTTCCCCGACCTGTTCCGCTTCGCTGCGGCCGGGCTGGGCGTGCCGGCGGCGCGCTGTCTGGTCGTCGAAGATGCGGCGGCCGGCGCGGATGCCGGGCTGGCGGCAGGCATGCCCGTCCTGGCCCTGGGGCCGGCTGAGCGTTTCGCGGAGATGACGGAGCGCAACGGGCGCGTCACCCGGCGCGACGACCTGCGCGGGGTCACGCTGGCCGAACTGGAAGCGGCGGCGGCCTTCGATGCTGGCTGGCACGTCGTCCAGACCGACTTCGAGCCGGCCACGCAGCACCACATGGAGACGGTCTTTACCCTGGGCAATGGCTACTTCGCCAGCCGCGGCACATTCGAGGAGGGCTACCCCGGCGAGTCGTCGCTGACCCTGGCCCACGGCGTGTGGGACGACATCCCGCTCTTCTTCACCGAACTGGTCAACCTGCCCAACTGGCTGCACGTCCGGCTGACGGTGGACGGCGATATGTTCCGCCTCGACCAGGGGCGTATGCTCGACTTCCAGCGCTACACCGATCTACGCCAGGGCATCCTGCGCCGCGCCGTCACCTGGCAGGCCCCCAACGGCAAGACAGTCGACCTGCACTTCGAGCGCTTCATGGCCTACCCGCGGGAGCACGTGGCCGCCATCCGGGTGCTGGTGACGGCCGTGTCGCACCCCTGCGTCATCGGCGTCAGCGCCGGCCTGGATGGGCACGTCGCCAACATCGACTTGCTGCACTGGCGGCTGGAAGATCAGGGGAAGGGGATGGCACGTCCTTTGCCCCCTCTCCCCAGCCCTCTCCCACCGGGAGAGGGAGTCTGGCCCCCTCGCCCTATGGGAGAGGGTTGGGGAGAAGGCCCCGGGACGATCTGGCTGCGCGCCCAGACGCGCCACACCCGGCGGACGATTGGCGTGGCGGCCTCATTGTCATCGGCCACGTCGCTGTCCAGCTCAGCCGAGACGGACGGCGTGACGGCCGCCGACCTGTGCCCGGGTTTCCCCGCGCTGACCGTCACACAGGAGTTGAAGCCCGGCCAGACGCTTCAGTTGGACAAGCTCATCGCCATCGCGACCGATCGGGATATAGACGCGCCGGCCGCGGCGAATGGGGCGGCCATCGTGGAACGCACCCTCGGCCAGTTGGCCGGCGTCTCGTATGATCGCCTGCGCGCCGACCACATCGCGGCGTGGGAGCAAATCTGGGCCGCGGGTGACGTGCTCATCGAGGGGGACGACGAGGCGCAACTGGCGCTGCGCTTCAACCTGTTCCAACTGCTCGTGGCCGCGCCGCAGCACGACGAACGGGTGAGCATCGGCGCGAAGACGCTCAGCGGCTATGGCTATCGCGGCCACGTCTTCTGGGACACCGAGATCTTCATGCTGCCCTACCTGATCTACACCTACCCCCAGACGGCGCGCAACATGCTCCTCTACCGCTACCACACCCTGCCGGGCGCGCGGCGCAAGGCGGCCGGCAACGGCCACGTCGGGGCGCAATTCGCCTGGGAGAGCGCCGAGACGGGCGACGAGGTAACGCCCACCTGGCTGCCCCATTGGGCCGACCCGAAGCAACTGGTGCGCATCTGGACGGGCGACATCCAGATTCACATCACGGCCGACATCGCCTACGCCATCATGCAGTACTGGCGCGTCACCGGCGACGACGCGTTTCTGCGCGACTACGGCGCGGAGATGATCCTGGACGGGGCGCGCTTCTGGGCGTCGCGCGCCGAGCCGGAGGAAGTGGACGGCCGCCGCCGTTATGCCCTGCGCGACGTGATCGGCCCAGACGAGTATCACGATCACGTCGATAACAACAGCTTCACCAACTACATGGGCCGCTGGCACCTGCTGACGGCGCTGGAGGTGCACGACTGGCTGCGGGCGAACCACCCGGCGACGGCGGCCGACCTGGCCGACCGGCTACAACTCTCGGCCGCCTCTCTGGCGCAGTGGCGAGATGTAGCCGAAAACATGACCCTGCTCTATGACGGGGATACAGGGCTGTTCGACCAATTCGAGGGATTCTTCGAGCGCGAGCGCGTTGACCCGGAGCTTTTCCGCACCGCCGACCGCTCGCTCCAGGCGCTCTTCGGCATCGAGGGCGCCAACGAGCGCCAGGTGCTCAAGCAGGCGGACGTGATTATGCTGCTCTGTCTGTTCCGCGACGAGTTCGACCGCCGAACCTGG
This sequence comes from Promineifilum sp. (SeqCode), assembly GCF_041918635.1. Lineage (NCBI taxonomy): Bacteria > Bacillati > Chloroflexota > Ardenticatenia > Promineifilales (SeqCode) > Promineifilaceae (SeqCode) > Promineifilum (SeqCode) > Promineifilum sp. (SeqCode). Next base: position 5,072 of record NZ_JAYRVJ010000229.1, on the reverse strand, counting down.
CAGACCAATTGGGACGCCTACATGCCCATCACGGATCACCGCTACGGCTCGTCGCTCGGCCCCAGCTTTCACGCCTGGGCCGCCTGCGAGATGGGCCTGGCGGAAGAGGCATACCAGCATTTCATGCTGGCCGCCCGCGCCGATCTGCGCAACCCGCGCGGCAATGCCGAGGACGGCATCCACGCCGCCTCAACCGGCGGCGTCTGGCAGGCGGCCGTCTTTGGCTTTGCCGGCCTGCGCCTTATGGGCGAAAACCGGCTCGTGCAGCCTCGCCTGCCCCGGCACTGGCGGCGCTTGGCCTTCAGTTATCACTACCGAGGACAAGTGTACCAAGTGAACATCCAGCAAAACGAAGGAGGTGGTTATAGCGTTACGCACACAGCCAAGTAAGCGAGACCTGACAGGTGGGCGGCAAAAAGCATCGTTCCTGTCAGAGGGCCGTTGGCCGCCCACCGGTCAGGTCTTTCAAAAGTCGAACCAAACTAGATAGATAAGACAAGGAGAAGAAATGTCCAAGAAATGGTTTGTGTTGTTGATCATGGTGCTCGCGGCCCTGCTACTCGTAGCGTGTGGCGGCGGCACGACGGAGACGCCGGCCGCGACCGAGGCCGTGGACGGCGGAGCGCTGGAGCCGACCGAGGAGCCGGCAGCCGTGGAGCCGACCGAGGAGCCAGCAGCCGAGGAACCCACCGCCGAACCGGCGGCCGAGGAGCCGACCGCAGAGCCGGCGGCCGAGGAGCCTACCGCCGAAGCCGCGACGGGCGACGTGACCGATTTGCAGCTCATGGGCTGGTCTAGCTCCGACGCGGAGAATGCCCGCTTGCAGGAGATGGTGGACACGTTCAACGCGGCCAACCCCGATCTGAACGTGACCCTCAGCTTCTCGCCCGACTACGATACCGATCTCCAGACGGCCATCGCCGGCGGCGAGCCGCCTGACGTGTTCTACATCGACAGCTTCCGGCTGCCCGACTACGTCGAGGCCGGCGCGCTGATGCCTGTGGGCGACCAGATGGAGAACCCGGACGACTTCTATCCGAGCCTGCGTCAGGCGTTCACCATCGACGACACCTTCTGGTGCGCGCCGAAGGACTTCAGCACCCTGGCGTTGCAGTACAACACGGATCTGTTCGACGCGGCCGGGCTGGACTATCCGACGCCCGATTGGACGTGGGACGACCTGCGCACGGCGGCCGAGGCCCTGACCGATGAATCCACCGACGTCTACGGCCTGGTGCTGCCGGCCGACATGGCGCGCTGGATCGCCTTCCTCTATCAGGCGGGCGGCAGCATGACCGATGCGGAGTTCACAACCATGACCCTCGATTCGCCTGAGGCGCTGGAGGCGATGGAGTTCTACACCAACCTCGTGCTCGACGGCTTCGCGGCGCAACCGTCCGATTTGGACAGCGGTTGGCCGGGCGAGGCGTTTGGTAAGGGGACGGCAGCCATGTCGCTGGAGGGCAACTGGATCGTGCCCTTCCTGAACGACCAATTCCCGGACCTGAACTGGGGCGTGACCGAACTGCCGGCCGGGCCGGGCGGCGACGCGACGATGGCCTTTACGGTCTGCTACGGCGTGGCCGCCGCCGCCGCCAATCCCGAAGCGTCCATCCGCCTGGCGAGCTGGCTGACCGGCCCCGAGGGGATGGCGCAGTGGACGGGCCTCGGTCTGGCCATGCCGACGCGGCAGAGCCTGAGCGAGGACTGGCTGGCGCAGTTCCCCGAGCTGGAGCCGTTCCTGGCCGGCGCGGCGTATGCGCATCCGTGGCAGTTCCGCCCCGGCTTCCAGGATGTCATGGACACGGTGAACTCCGGCTTGCAGCAGGCGTTCGCCGGGGCGTACACGGCCGACCAGGTGCTGAGCGACGCCCAGGAAGTCGGCAACGACGTGTTGGGCCAGTAATCTAAACCAGGCGCGCAACAGCGCGCCGAGCGTCCGGAGTAACCGCTTCAGCGGCGGCCCGCTCAGGCGAGAAGGCTGCTGAAGCGGTTACCACGGACGAATAGGAGGAATCATGGCCGCTGCATCTGGCATCAAGGGCGAAGACCGCGAACGGGCCATAGCCGGCTGGCTTTTCATGAGCCCGACCATCCTCATCTTTAGTGTGTTCATCATCATCCCGATCTTCTTCGCCATCTACTTCAGCCTGACGGACTGGAACGGCATCAGCCCGCCCAGCGAGGCCAACTTTATCGGCGTGGCGAACTACCGGGAGCTGCTCATAGAGAGCGGCATCCGCCAGAGCGACTTCTTCAAGGCGTTGAAGAATACGACCTACTTTGCGCTGGGCGTTGTGCCCGTCCAGACGGCGTTAGCGCTGCTGCTGGCGGTCATCGTCAATCAGGCGTGGTTGCGCTTCAAGGGCTTCTTCCGCACGACCTACTACTTCCCGTCCATCACCTCGTCCATCGCCATCAGCCTGATGTTCCTCTTCTTCTATCAGAGGAGCGGCCTGGTCAACAGCGTCCTCTCGACCGTCACCTTCGGCCGCTGGGAACCTATCGCCTGGATGGCCGACCCGCGCGGGCTGTTTCACATCCTGCTCGAGGCGGTCGGCGTCACCATTCGCACCGCGCCGGAGTGGGTGCGCACGGAGGTGCTGGGGCTCACGATCTGGGACTGGATCAGCGGGCCGAGCGTGGCGCTGATGGGCATCATGATCATGAACACCTGGACGACCATCGGCACGATGATGGTCATCTTCCTGGCGGCGCTACAGAACGTGCCCGGCTTCGTCTATGAGGCGGCGCAGATCGACGGCGCGTCGGCCTGGCGGCAATTCCGCAGCATCACCGTGCCGCTGTTGCGACCGACGCTCTTCTTCGTCATCACCCTGGGTCTCATCGGCACGTATCAGGTGTTCGACCAGATTTACGTGATGAGCAGCGGCGGCCCGGCCAAGACGACGCTGACCGTGGCCTATCTGGTCTACCGCAATGGCTTCAACAACAGCGACATGGGCATGGCCGCGGCCATCGCCATCCTGTTGTTCATCATCATCTTCACCCTGACGACGATCCAGCGCCGCATCACCGGCAGCGAGGGCGACCTCTAGGAGGCTATCATGACGACAACGGCTGTTACCGAAACCGACGTCCCGTTGGCCGTGGGCGAGCGCACCTGGGTGCGCCCGGTGAAGGCGATCCTCTCCTATGGCCTCCTGTTCCTGCTGGCGGCGATGTTCATCTATCCCTTCCTACTGGCGATCAGCACCAGCTTCAAGACGCTGCCGGAGATCAATCAGAACGCCATTGGGTTGATCCCCCAAACGTTCACCCTGGAAGGGTATCAGCGGCTATTCGGCTTTAACGTCGGCCGCTGGACGCTCAACAGCGCCCTCGTGGCGACGCTCGTCACGCTGGGCAACGTCTTCTTCGCCAGTCTGGCCGGCTATGCGCTGGCGCGTATCCCCTTCCCCGGCAACCGCTGGGTCTTCCTGGCCATCCTGGGCACGATGATGATCCCGGGTATCGTGTTGATCATCCCCATGTTCATCGTGCTGAAGACGTTGGGTTTCATCAACAACTATGCCGGGCTGATTGTGCCCAAGATCGTCACCGCCTTCGGCATCTTCTTGATGAAGCAGTTCTTCGAGTCCGTGCCGAAAGAGCTGGAAGAGGCGGCGCGCATCGACGGGGCGACTCAGTTCCAGACCTTCTTCCGCGTCATCCTGCCGACGGCCCGCGCAGCCATCGTGGCGCTGATTATCTTCAGCTTCCAGGGCGCGTGGAACGAGTTCACGCACGCCCTCATCGTCGTGACGACGAACGCAAATCTCTATACCCTGCCGCTTGGCCTGGCGTTGCTGCGCGGCGGCATGGGGCAGAACCTGCAATGGAACTCGCTGCTGGCCGGGTCGATGTTGACCACCCTGCCGATGGCGATCCTGTTCTTCATCTTCCAGCGGTACTTCATCGAGGGTACGAGCTACAGTGGGATCAAAGGTTAGTGTAGGGGCAGACCTGCGTGTCTGCCCCTCGACAGTCTGCCTCTCGACAGTCTGCCTCTCGACGGGACGCACACACCGCACACACAGGCAGGGCGCACACGCAGGTGCGCCCCTACCGTAAAACGATGAACGTCTTCGCCATCCTCGCCTTCGCCCTCCGCCGCTGGTGGGACGAGTACATCTCGGTCATCGTGCTCAGCGCGCTGTGGCTGCTGGCCCAGGTGCTGGTCATCCCCGGCCCACCGGCCACGGCTACACTCTACGCCATGACCCGTGAGACGTACGACGGGCGCTATTGGGGCGCGGCCGACGCCTGGGCAGCCTTCAAGACGTACTTCTGGCCGTCCTGGAAGTGGGGCGCGCTCAACTGGGTGGTGATCGGCGTGGGGCTGTACAACGTGTCCACGTTCTGGTACGTGCCGGGCGTGTGGCAGGGGTTGCGGGTGGTATGGCTGGTAGCGCTGGCCGTCTGGCTGGCGCTCAACACCTTCTACTGGCCCTTCTGGCTGGCGGCGGCCGACAAGTCGCTGCGCAATACCTACGCCAACGTCGCCCGCTTCTGGCTGCTCCAGCCGGTGACGGCGCTGGTGCTGTTCGTGATCAGCCTGGTGGGGGTCGTCGTGGGGCTGTCGACGGTCGTGCCGGTGGTGTTGGGGCTGCCGGCGCTGCTGGCCCTGATGGGCGAGACGGCCGTGCGGCGGAGTGTGGATAAATTAACCACGGATTGACACGGATAAGACAGATAAACACGGATTGAACCCATGTTCAATCCGTGCTCATCGGCAAAATCCGTGGAAATCCGCGGTTCAATTATTACGGATAGGTCGCGGGGATGATAGTCAGGGGGTCGATATTGGCCCCCACGCGCTTGTCGAAGATGTTCAGGTGGGTGTGGTAGCCGCAATCGCGGTTGGTGCACAGGTTGCCGGCCATGTCGAGGGTGTAGCCGATGTTGCTCTCTGTGCCGATCTGCTGGCCGGCCACGACCTTATCCCCGATGGCGACGAGGTAGGCGCCGTGCAGATAGAGGACGCTGAAGGCGTCGTTGTCGATCTGCACGTAGGTGTTGCCCCACTGGTCGTAGCCCAGGCCGCTGACCGTGCCGTTGATGATGGACTT
>NZ_JAYRVJ010000228.1:0-2588 GCF_041918635.1 Promineifilum sp. (SeqCode) | reverse complement strand
CATCGAGATAGACGTGGAAGAGGCGCGGCAGCAGGCCGAGCGCCCCCTGCACGTCATCGAGGGGCCGTTGATGGACGGCATGAACGTCGTCGGCGACCTGTTCGGCAGCGGCAAGATGTTCCTGCCGCAGGTCGTGAAGAGCGCCCGCGTGATGAAGCAGGCCGTCGCCTACCTGGTTCCGTTCATCGAGGCTGAGAAGGCGATCAGCGGCGACCACCGCCCGGCCGGCAAAATCCTGCTGGCGACGGTCAAGGGCGACGTGCACGACATCGGCAAGAACATCGTCGGCGTGGTGCTGGGCTGCAACAATTACGACGTCATCGACCTGGGCGTGATGACCCCAACGCAGAAGATTCTGGAGACGGCCCGTCGCGAGAACGTGGACATCATCGGCCTGAGCGGCCTCATCACGCCGTCGCTGGAGGAGATGCGCCACGTGGCCCGCGAGATGGAGCGCCAGGGGTTCGACCTACCGCTGCTCATCGGCGGGGCGACGACCTCCAAGGTCCACACGGCGGTCAAGATTGAGCCGGGCTATACGCGCGGCCCGGTCGTCCACGTCGTGGACGCCTCCCGCGCCGTCGGTGTCGCCTCGCAACTGTTGAGCGACACCCAGCGCGACGCCTTCGCCGCCGGCGTGCGCGCCGAGTACGCCTCGATTCGCGAGAGCCGCGAGGGGCGTACGGACCGAAAGCGGCTGAGCACGCTGGCTGAGGCCCGCGCCAACCGGCTGAAGCTCGACTGGGGCCACTACACGCCGCCCACGCCCCACCGGCTCGGCGTCACCGTCTTCCGCGACATCGACCTGGAGGACATCCGGCCCTATATCGACTGGACGCCGTTCTTCACCGTCTGGGAGCTGCATGGCAAGTTCCCCACCATCCTCGACGACGCCGTGGTGGGTGAAACGGCCCGCCATCTCTACGCCGACGCTCAGCGTATGCTCGATTGCATCATCGGCGAGAAGTGGCTGACGGCCAATGCGGTGGTGGGGATCTTCCCGGCGAACGCTGTGGAGGATGACATCATTGTCTATGACCCGGCAGGGGAGCGGAGAAGCGGGGGAGCGGGGGAGACTGACCTGCTGACCACTGTCCACTGCCTCCGCCAGCAAATGGAGCGCCCCCCCGGCCGGCCCAACCTGTCGCTGGCCGACTACATCGCGCCCGTGGAGAGTGGGCTGACCGACTACGTGGGCATGTTCGCCGTGACGGCCGGCATCGGCCTGGAGGCGGTGGTGCGCCGCTACGAGGCACTCCACGACGACTACAATGCCATCCTGGCCAAGGCGCTGGCCGACCGGCTGGCCGAGGCGCTGGCGGAACTGACTCACGCCCTGGTGCGGCGCGAGGTGTGGGGCTACGCGCCGGATGAGGCGCTGGACAATGATGCGCTTATCGCCGAGAAGTACCGCGGCATCCGCCCCGCCCCCGGCTACCCTTCCTGCCCCGACCATACGGAGAAGGGCGACCTGTTCAAGACGCTGGAGGCGACGGCCGCCGCCGGCATCACCCTGACCGAGAGCTACGCCATGTGGCCCGCAGCCTCAGTCAGCGGCTACTACTTCGCCCACCCGCAGTCGGCCTACTTCGGCATGGGCCGCATTGGCCGCGACCAGGTGGAGGATTACGCCGCCCGCAAGGGGATGAGCGTCGAGACGGTCGAGCGATGGCTGGCGTCGAATTTAGGATACTAGTCTGATAGGTGCATAGGTGCGATGCACTTCGGGAAGTGCATCGCACCTGAAACTCATCCTAGCGCTGGCCGGCGTGGAGGATAGTAAACCCCACGATTTCGTCGTCATCATCGTAGCGGATGATGACGTCGTCATCGGTCAGTTCGCTGTCTGCGGCAACGCTGGGCCGGCGAAAGTTTACGTAGAGCACGTCCGCTTCCCGGTCGTAGGTAAGCCAGACCGAACTCTCCGGCGTCTTCTTCACCTCTGGTAAAACACGCAGATAAGCGCGCAGGTCAGGGATTGGGGCTAAGGCCATAGCTGTCGCCTCCGATTGAGTGATCTTATACGACGAGTAATGAAGGCAGTAATGATGAATCCGTCATTGCCTTGTTCTTTATATACAACTACGAGCCATTTGCCGGTTTCAACCTCTTGCACCGCCAGCAACTCATCCGTGCCGCCGGCCAGAACGCGGGTTGGATTGGCAACTACATCAAGGACCAGGGCTTTCAGTTCGGCCAGCTCGCCATGTTCGTCCGTGATGTGTGCCCACCGCTCATCGTTGAGACGGATAGGCACACGGTTTTTTGACAGCGTAATGACCACTCTAGTGACTCGCTTCCTCAACCTCGCCTATTTTAGCACAGAAAGGCACACTTACTCTCAGGTCAATCCTTATTGACCCGGCTGTCCGTAGCATCTGGCTGCACGTCGGCCTACACGATACCACTCACGGTCTTCATAAAGCCATTCCCCAATCAATCGGCTCAAACGTCATGCCGTCCCTCGCGCAAGCGTTGCACCACTTCGCCATCCCAAGCCCACCGCTGCGCCCTGGCCGGCTGATCAGCGTAGTACTCCTCCAGATAGGGCATGATACTGCGTCGCCACACACGAGCCAGCCCCGCCT
>NZ_JAYRVJ010000227.1:0-4723 GCF_041918635.1 Promineifilum sp. (SeqCode) | reverse complement strand
GACCTCCAGATTCTCCAGGTCGAGGTCGGGCTGGTAGAAGCGATTGAACAGCACCAACCCGTCGGCTCCGGCCTCTGACAGCCGATGCATCATGTTGGCTGTCGCGCTGAAGTAGGGGCTTAGCTTGACGGCGATAGGGATATGCACCGACGCCTTGATGTCGCGCACCAGGTCGAGGTAGATCTGCTCCACCTCCGTCCCGGGCAGATCGATGCGCGTGGGCACGTAGTAGATGTTGAGTTCCAGCGCGTCCGCGCCCGCGCCCTCGATCTCCTTGGCGTAGCGTATCCAGCCGCCGGTCGAGACGCCATTCAGGCTGCCGATGATGGGGATGTTGACCGCCTGCTTGGCCCGGAAGATGTGCTCCAGATAGGCATCCGGCCCAATGGCCCGGTAGGTCGGCGCTTCGGGGAAGTAGGTCAGGGCTTCGGCGTAACTTTCCGTGCCGTCGCTCAGGTAGCGATCAAGCGCATGGCTCTCCTGGTTGATCTCTTCCTCGAAGAGTGAGTGCAGGACAATGGCCGCCACGCCAGAGTCTTCCATGCGCCGGATATTGCCTAACTCGCGGCTCAACGGTGACGGCGACGCGACCAGCGGGTTCTTCAGTTCCAGGCCGAGATAAGTCGTTCTCAAGTCCATCTCGATTCTCCTCGTATCAGTGGTCAGTGGTCAGTCACTCACTGACCACTGACCACTGCTTTCTGACCACTGCTTACTGCTCACTGCTCACGGCAAGCCGCTGATAATTCTTCCATCGCTCTTCTACGTCCGCCTTCGCCAGTTGCAACAACCGCTCGGCCGCTTCCGGGTTGCTTTGCTGCAACATGCGATACCGGCCTTCGCGGTAGATGTACTTCTCCAGCGGCAGCGACGGCGGCTTCGAGTCGAGTTGGAACGGGTTCTGCTTGTGGCCGTTCGTCCCGCCTTCCACCGGCGCGTGCGCCAGTTCAGGGTTGTAGCGATAGAGCGCCCAGTGCCCTGAATCGACTGCCGCCTGCTGTTGCTCCAGGCCGAACTTCATGTCGTAGCCGTGGGCGATGCAGTGGCTATAGGCGATGATGAGCGACGGGCCATCGTACGCTTCGGCCTCCAATAGAGCTTGAACCGTCTGCCGGTCGTTCGCGCCAAAAGCGACGCGGGCGACGTAGACGTTGCCATACGTCATAGCCAGCAGGCCCAGGTCTTTCTTGGGCAGCGGCTTGCCCGCGGCGGCGAACTTCGCTACCGCCGCGCGCGGCGTGGACTTCGACATCTGGCCGCCGGTGTTGGAGTACACTTCCGTGTCCAGCACCAGGATGTTCACGTTGCGGCCGGAAGCGATCACGTGATCCAGACCGCCGTAACCGATGTCATAGGCCCAGCCGTCGCCGCCGATGATCCAGACACTCTTCTTCACCAGCGCGTCCGCCTTGTCCCGCAAGTTGGAGAGCGCCGGCTTCAGCGGCTCGACCGCGGCGTCGGCGCTACTCAAGAGACCTTGCAACCGTTCCACTAGCAACTGCACATACTTGCGCTGTTGCAGGATGTCGGTCTCTGTCAACTGATCGTTGTAGAGGATACTGTCGGCCAGTTCAGAGCCGATTACTTCGCGCAGGCCGCGAACGGCGTTAGTCACTTCGTCGATACGCTGGTCGAGCGCCACGCGCATGCCCAGACCAAACTCGGCGTTGTCTTCGAACAGCGAGTTCGACCACGCCGGGCCGCGCCCCTGGGCATTCTTGGCCCACGGCGTCGTCGGCAGGTTGCCGCCATAGATGGACGAGCACCCCGTGGCGTTGGCGACGATCATCCGGTCGCCGAACAGCTGCGTGACGAGCTTCAGGTAAGGCGTCTCGCCGCAGCCGGCGCACGCCCCCGAGAACTCGAACAGCGGCTCGAGCAACTGGTTGTACTTGACCTGATTCACCGGCAGCTCGGCGCGGTCGACGTTGGGCAGCGACTGGAAGAAATCCCAGTTGTGGCGCTCCGTCTCGCGCACTTCCGGCGTGTAGTCGATCATGTTGATCGCCTTGAACTTTGGCTGCCGCTTGTTCTTCACCGGGCAGACCTCGTAGCACAGCGAGCAACCCGTGCAGTCCTCCACCGAGGCTTGCAACGTGTAGGCCAGGTCCTTGTACTCCTTGAAGCGGGCCGGTGTCGTCTTGAACCCCTGCGGCGCTCCTTCCAGAACGGCCGGATCGTAGATCTTCAACCGGATGACCGCGTGCGGGCACACCAGCGCGCACTTGCCGCACTGGATGCAGATCTCCGGGTCCCACGCTGGGACTTCGGTGGCGATGTTGCGCTTCTCCCACTTGGTCGTGCCCGTCGGGTACGTGCCGTCCACCGGGAGCGCGCTGACCGGCAGCATGTCCCCCAGACCGGCCATCATGGGCGCGGTGACAGTCTGAATAAACTCCGGCGCCCGCGCGGACACGATGGGCGGCCGGGTGAAGACGCTGGTCACCGCCTGCGGGACCGTTACCTCATGCAGTTGGGACAATGAGGCGTCGACCGCGGCGTAGTTCTGCTCCACCACCAGTTCGCCCCGCTTGCCATACGTCTTGGCGATCGCTTCCTTGATCTCGGTGATGGCCCGCTCGCGCGACAGCAGCGGCACAGACGTAGCCCCTTCGATCAGGGCGAAGAAACACGTCTGCATGACGGTGTTGATGCGCCGGCCCATGTTAGTCTTGTCGGCCACGGCGTAGGCATCGACGACGTAGAAGTGCAGTCCCTTGTCGATAATGGCGCGCTGGACTTCCTGCGGCAGGTGTTCCCACACCTCGTCCGGCCCGTAGGGGCTGTTCAGCAGGAAGGTTGCGCCGGGCTGGGCCAGCTTCAGCATGTCGAACCGCTCCAGGAAACCGAACTGGTGGCAGGCGACGAAGTTGGCCCGGTCAATGAGATAGGGCGAATGGAAGGGCCGCGGCCCAAAGCGCAGGTGCGACACCGTGACCGACCCCGACTTCTTGGAGTCCAGCACGAAGTAGCCCTGGGCGTAGTTCGGCGTATTCTCGCCGATGATCTTGATCGAGTTCTTGTTCGCGCCGACCGTCCCGTCGGAGCCCAGACCGAAGAACACCGCCCGTACCACGTCGTCCGACTCCGTAGAGAAGTTCGGGTCATAGTCCAGGCTGGTGTGCGTCACGTCGTCGTCAATGCCGATCGTGAAGTGGTTCTTCATAACCGGCCTGGCCGTCTCGTCGAAGACCGCCTTGATCATCGCCGGCGTGAACTCCTTCGAGGACAGGCCATAGCGACCGCCAATGACGCGCGGCATCACCGCGAAGGGCGCGCTGCCGTCGGCCACGCACTCCACCAGCGCTGATACCACGTCGAGATAGAGCGGTTCGCCCGCCGACCCCGGCTCCTTACACCGGTCGAGCACGGCGATGGACTTCGTCGTCGCCGGCAGGGCGGCCACGAACGCCGCCGTGTCGAACGGCCGGTACAGCCGTACCTTCACCAGGCCGACCTTCTCGCCGCGGGCGCTCAAGTAGTCAACCGTCTCCTCGACCGCTTCCGCGCCCGACCCCATGATCACGACGACGCGCTCCGCGTCCGGCGCGCCCACGTAGTCGAACAGATGGTATTGACGTCCGGTCAACCCGGCGAACTTGTCCATCGTCTGTTGCACAATGCCGGGGCAGGCGACGTAGTACGGGTTGGCGCTCTCGCGGGCCTGGAAGTAGACGTCGGGGTTCTGCGCCGTGCCGCGCATGATGGGGTGATCGGGCGACAGGCCGCGCTGCCGGTGCTCGCGCACCAGGTCGTCATCGATCATCGCCCGCAGCACGTCGTCGCCCAGCGGGGAAATCTTGTTGATCTCGTGCGACGTGCGGAAGCCGTCGAAAAAGTGAATGAACGGCACGCGCGCCCGCAGCGTCGCCGAGTGGGCGACCAGCGCCAGGTCCATGGCCTCCTGCACCGAGTTGGAGCACAACAGGGCGAAGCCGGTGTTGCGCGTCGCCATCACGTCGCTGTGGTCGCCGAAGATGGACAATCCCTGCGCCGCCAGTGAACGGGCGGCCACGTGGAACGTGGTCGCGGTCAGTTCGCCAGCGATCTTGAACATGTTAGGGATCATCAGCAGTAGCCCTTGCGAGGCCGTAAAGGTGGTCGTCAATGCGCCCGTTTGCAGCGCGCCATGCACCGCGCCGGCCGCGCCGCCCTCCGACTGCATCTCGATCACCAGAGGCACCGCGCCCCAGATGTTCGTGTCGCCGTGGGCGGAGTACTGGTCGGCCAGCTCCCCCATGCCCGACGAGGGCGTGATGGGGTAGATGGCGATCACCTCGTTCACTTTGTGCGCAACGCTGGCTGTGGCCTCATTCGCGTCAATGGTGATCATGTTTGTCGTCATAGCAATTCCTTCAGAAGTTAATAGTTGAGAGTTGATAGTCGAGAGTTCAACTCTTAACTATCAACTCTCAACTATCAACTTTCAACTGACCGCTTTTACTTGCTCTTCTTCTCGGCCAGGGCCGCATGCGCCGCCGCCAGACGAGCGATCGGCACGCGGAACGGCGAGCAGGAGACGTAGTTCAGACCCAACTGATGGCAAATGGCGATACTCTTCGGGTCGCCGCCGTGCTCGCCACAGATACCTACTTCGAGGTCGGGGCGGGTGGCGCGGCCGAGTTCGACGCCCATCTTCATCAGCTTGCCGACGCCGTTGGCGTCAATCGTGGCAAACGGGTTCTCTTCCAGGATGTTGCGCTGCTGGTACTCGACCAGGAAG